>CAYUPF010000005.1:16447-49069 GCA_964446545.1 uncultured Rubrivivax sp. | reverse complement strand
AGATCCGCCGGCAGCCTGACGCTGGCGACGATGCTGTCGATGCCGGCGGCAGGCACCGTCAACTCGCGCGCCTGCAGGCTCAGGCCCTCGATGCCGGTTGCGGCCACGCGATAGGTCTGCGGCGCTTCGGTGCGGTTCATGATGCGGATGCGATAGACGTTCTCGACCGCGCCGTCGTCGACGATGCGCGCCAGCGCGCCGCGGTCCTTGATGATGTCGAACTGGAACGGGCTGCGCAGCGCCACGCTGACGGCGAAAGCCGCACCGGCGGCACCGAGCAGCGCGCCGTAGTAGAAGCGCTGCGCCTCCAGGTCGAACAGTGCCGCCTGGCGTCCGCCCCATTGCAGCCGGGGCAGGCCGTAGAAGAACAGCTGCGTCAGCCAGACGAAGATCCAGCGCCAGGCCACGAACCAGCCCTTGACCGAGCGCGGATAGATGTGCGGCGCCTTCTGGTACATCGACACGAACTGCGTGTCGTTGGCAGCATCGCCGCCGATGGGGCGGATCGGGATGACCGGGCGCGTCATCGCTTCAGCTCACCGAGCTTGGACTCGATCTTCGCCCACTCGTCGGCATCGGGCAGCGCGAGCTTGGTGCGCGTGATCGGCTTCCATTGCCGCGCCAGTTCGGCGTTCAGTGCGGTGAAGGACTGCTGGTCGGCGGGCACGTCCTCCTCGGCGTAGATCGCGTTCACCGGGCATTCGGGCACGCACACCGCACAGTCGATGCAGTCGTCGGGGTCGATGACGAGGAAGTTGGGCCCTTCGCGGAATGCATCCACCGGGCACACGTCGACGCAGTCCGTGTACTTGCAGCGGATGCACGCCTCGGTGACGACGAAGGTCATTGGAGTCAGATCGCCAGTCGAAGGGAAAATCGGGTTCGCTTAAACATGTATATTGTATGCATCTTAATGACGTCGGCGCTTCAAAGCAATAAACTGCATGCATCTTTGGGGTCTTGCATGCGACTGTCCGAGTACACCGACTACACCCTGCGCGTGCTGATGTACTGCGCGGCGCACCGGCAGTCCCTGGTGACGATCGGCGAACTGGCCGAGCACCACCGCCTGTCGAAGAACCACCTGATGAAGGTCGTCAACGACCTGGCGCGGCAGGGCCTGATCGAGACCGTGCGCGGGCGCGGCGGTGGCCTGCGCCTGCTGAAGGAGCCCGAGGCCATCCGCATCGGCGACGTTGTGCGCGCCTCGGAGACCGATTTCCGCTTGGTCGAATGTTTCGACCCGGGCACGAACGTCTGCACGCTGACGCCCAACTGCCGCCTGAAGCACCTGTTCGATGCCGCCTTGCAGGCCTACTTCGGGCAACTGGACGGCGCGACCCTGGCCGACATGGTGGCGAGCGCTCCGGGGAAGGTCGGCTCACGATGGGCCGGTGCGGGCGCGCGCAGGCCGTCGATTCCCATCGCCGTGCCGCGGCGGCCGGGCGCGGCCGAAGGTGGCTGAAGGCACCGAGCTCTTGACACTGCCGCCGCCTTCCAGCGCCGGTGTTCACAGCGACGACCGGCCGGCGCTGCCACAGGACATCGCGGTCGCGCTGAACGCATCGACGCGTGAACATGGGCCGATGCGCCCTGGGGCCGGCGCCCTCAGGTGCGGGCGAGCAGCGCCTCGAAGCCCGGATAGGTCGCCGGCGTGATGGCCACCTTCTGCGCCGGGCCGGCACGCACCGCGCCGCGCCGCAGCGCGTCGAGGTAGGGCTCGCGCTCGGTGATCCAGCTGCCACCCAGCAGCGTGACGCCGCGTGCAAACAGGGCGTCGGGCAGGCAACCCATGCTCGGCCCGATGAGCGCGATCCAGCGTGCGCGCCGACACAGCGCGAGCATGCGGTCGAGCGTGTCGTTCAGCACCAGCGTGCCCGTCGCGATGACCTTGTCACAGTGCTGCAGTTGATCGGCATCGAGCGTCACGCGGTAGCCCTCGTGCTGGCCCGCCAAGTGCGCCTTCAACTCGATGACCGTGAGCCGTGCACCGCCGGCCAGCACGCGCGCCACCAATGGCGAGAACAAGCCGATCATGCCGATCGATTCGCCCGGCCGCGGATCGAGCGCGCCCAGCGAATCGGCGCTGGGCGCGGGGCGCCAGCCGGCACGCCCGTACAGGCAGCACGTCAACGCGTTGGCCGCGGCAAAGCCCAGCGTACGCTGCGCCTCGCGGCCGTGCACAACACAACGTGCCAGCTGCAGCGCATCGGCACCGGCCAGACCGAGCGTCGGGTTGCGCTCGCGCAGACGCGCCAGCGTGTCATCCAGCAGCACGTAGCTCAGGCCCAGCGAGCCGTCGTCGAGCTCGATCGCGCAGAACTCGCCGCGCGCATCACCAGGCGCCGGCTCGGGCGGCAGGTGCAGCGCGCGCACGCGCGGCAACGGCCCACGCTGCGCAAAGCGTTCGAGCTGGAGCAGATAGTCGCTGGCGAAGCTCATGCCCGCCCGGACATTCGCCGCCCTAATGCGAGGTGCCCTCCGAGCGCGTGATCTTGTTCCACACGTTGTACTTGCCCACCGGCTTGCTCATCGGCAGGCGCTTCACTTCCTTGAACGTCGCGGCGTCGTACACGATCAGCGCGCCGTCCATCTCCCACAGACTGGCCAGCGCATAGCGGCCGTCCTTGGTGAATTCGATGTGGGCCAGCGTCTTGCCCGGCTCGCGCACGCTGGCCACCGGCTCCAGGCTGCGCTTGTCGACGATGGTCAAGGTGTCCCTGGCGGTGGCGCTCATCATCGAGTCGGTCCACGCATAGGGCGTGGCTTCGTGGCTGCGCATGAAGAAGCCGGGGCCGGGCGTGGCGATCGTCTTCACCGGCCGCCAGGTCTTCATGTCGATCACGTCGATGGCGCCGCCGGCCCCGGACGCCGACCCCAGGTTCGGGCTGGCCAGCACCGTCGTGCCGTTCCACGCGAAGGTGATGCCCGAGCCCAGGTGGGGCATGCCGGCAATCGCCATGTCGGCGATCTTGCGCCGGATGTCCAGGTTCACCACCTGCGCGGTCGGAAGCCCGTCGGCGCGCGCGCGCGTCGCACCCAGCACGTGGCGATAGCTCTGGTCGAAGAAGAAGTCGTCGAGCGGCTGGTCGAGCTGGGTGCGCTTCACGCCGAGGAAGCCGGGCGTGGCGATGCCCTCGCCCATCCTGTAGTCGTGCACGAAACCATCGTAGATCGGCTCGGCCTTCGGGTCGTAGGGGATCTCCCAGATCTCGGCGACGTCCTTCAGCGCGACGACGAAGCTCTTGCGCGGCGCGGCGTCGTACACCGCGGACACGCGCGAACTGGCCTTGCCGTCCGCCGTAGCGGCGGCGTAGGTCTTGACCAGGTTGAGCTCGGCGTCGAACAGCGCCAGCGTGTGCGGCAGGTAGTTGGCGGCCATCACCCACTTGCCGTCGCCGCTGACGGCCACGTTGCGCATGTTCAGACCGGCGCGCACCTCGGCCACGGCGGCCAGGTTCCACAGGTCGTACTTGGTGATCCAGCCATCGCGCGAGCCGAAGAAGACGAAGCGGCCGTCGGGGCTGAACTTCGGGCCGCCGTGCAGCGCGAAGCGGCTTTCGAAGCGGTGGATGCGCTCGAAGCGGTCGCCGTCGACCAGCGACACGTGATGGTCGCCGGCCTCGACGACGACAAACAGGTTCATCGGATCGGCCTGCCAGCGCGGCTTGTGTGGCAGTTGGGCAGCCTCGGCGTGGAAGATGCGCGAGGCGCGGATGTCGTCCTCGCTCCACTTCGGCGCCGGGCTGACCGGCGTGTAGATCCACCTGGCCAGCGCCGCGATCTCCTCGGGCCTGAGTGAGTCGGCGAAACCCGCCATCTGCGTGGCCGCGCGGCCGGCGGCGATGACCTTGTGCGCTTCGGCCTGGCGCAGCCGTTCCAGGCTTTCGGGCAGCAGCGCAGGGCCCATCAGCCCGGTACGCGAGGCGCCGTGGCAGGCGGCGCAGTGCTGCTGGTACAGCCCCGCCGCATCGATGGCGTCGGGCGCTTGCTGCGCGTTGGCGCACAGCGCAAGGGTCGCCAAGGCCGCGAGCAGCAGCGCGGGCCCTCGGCGGTGCGTCGTCATGCCGCCTCCACGCGGATCGGCACGCGGCGCTTGCCGGCATAGGGCGTGATCTCGACGCGCGGCCGTTCGCCGTCGACCACGCCGATCTCGTCGTCGTCGAGGTAGCAGCCCGGGTCTTCGGCCCAGGGGTTGCCGGTCACCTGCTCGGCGCGCACGCGGGTGTTGCCGCCGCAGATGTCCACGTGACGGCAGCTGGCACAGCGCCCCTGCAGCGGCCGTCGCGGACTCTTCAGCCCCTTCATCAGCGGGTCGCTGGTGTCGGCCCAGATGTCGGAGAAACGGCGCTCGCGCACGTTGCCCAGGTCGTGGTGCCACCACATGGTGTCGGGGTGCACGTGGCCCAGGTTGTCGATGTTGGCGACGTTGACGCCGCTGGAGTTGCCGCCCCAGGCGACGAGGTGCTGGCGCAGCGCGGGCTCGAAGCGCTGCGCCAGGTCGGCACGGCGGCGGCGCAGCCAGTGCAGCAGCCACGGGCCGTCGGCGTCGTTGTTGCCGGTGACGAACTCGTCGTCCCTGTCCGCCTGGGCCGATGCCCAGGCCGTGTCGTACAGCAGGTCCAGCGCGTCGCGGGTGGCGGCGAACTGTGCGTCCTTGGCGCGGTGGATGTTGCCGCGCCCGGCGTAGTTCAGGTGCGAGAAGTAGAACTTGCTCACGTCCTCGTCGCGCATCAGTTGCAGCAGCGCGGGCAGGTCGGTCGCGTTCAGCGCCGTCATCGTGAAACGCAGGCCGACCTTGACGCCACGTTCGCGCAGATGGCGCACGCCGAGCAGGCTGCGGTCGAAGGCGCCTTGCAGGCGCCGGAACTTGTCGTGCGTGGCGCGCAGGCCGTCCAGGCTGATGCCCACGTAGTCGAAACCGGTGGCGGCGATGTGCTCGGCCATCGGCTCGTCGATCAGCGTGCCGTTGGTCGACAGGCCGACGTAGAACTTCATCGCCTTGGCACGCTCGGCGATGTCGAACAGATCCGCGCGCAGCAGCGGTTCGCCGCCGCTCAAGATCAGCACCGGCACGCGGAAGGCGCGCAGGTCGTCCATCACCGCGTTGACTTCCGCGCCGGACAGCTCACCCGCATAGTCGTGGTCGGCCGACAGCGCGTAGCAGTGCGTGCAAGTCAGGTTGCAGCGGCGGATCAGGTTCCAGATGACCACCGGGCCCGGCGGCTTGGCGCGGCGCGCCGGCGCCATCTCGCCGCTGCGTTCGGCCGCGGCGAGCAAGCGCATGAATTGTGAGATGCGGAACATGGTGTCAGTCCTCCCGGATGCGCAAGCCGGTCTTCTTCAGGATGGCCGTGGAGTACAGGATGTCGTGGCCGCGGCAGGCGTCGCCGAGCAGTTGCTCGATGGCCCGCGCCTGCTCCAGCACCTGCGCGCGCGAACGGCCGTGCAGCATCGCGAACAGGTTGTACGGCCAGGTGGGCAGGTGCCGCGGCCGGCGGTAGCAATGGCTGACGCTGGGCAGCGCACCCACCTGCTCGCCCAGCGCGTCGACCACATCGTCGGCCACGTCCCACACGCTCATGCCGTTGGCGGTGTAGCCCAGCTTGTAGTGGTTGGGCAGCGCGCCGATGCGGCGCACCAGGCCTTCGTCGAGCATCTGGCCCAGGCGCTCGCGCACCGCCTCGCCGCTGACGCCGAGCAGCGCGCCGACCGCGTCATACGGCCGCTCGACCAGCGGCAGGCCGCCTTGCGTGGCCGCCACCAGGCGGCGGTCGAAGTCAGTCAGCATGCGCGACCTCGGTGTGCAGCGGCAGCTTCAATTCGACGAAGAACTCGCGCTCCTTCGGGAAGGCCAGCACCGGCAAGCCGGTGCGCTGCTCGATGCGCTCGATCGCCGACAGCACCTGCGCGGACGTCTCGGTGGCGAGCACGAACCACATGTTCAGCGCATGCTCGCGCCGGTAGTTGTGCGCCACCTCGGGCAGCGCGTTCACGGCGGCGACGACGGCGTCGAAGCGCGCCTCGGGCACGGCCATGGCGGCGAGCACGAAGCAACCGCCGGCGCGCTCGATCTGGAACAGCGGCCCGAAGCGCGTCAGCACGCCCGACGCCAGCAGGCGGCGCAGCCGCTCGATGACGTCGTGCTCGCTGCAGCCGAGTTCGGCGGCCACGTCGGCAAAGGGGCGGTCGCTCAGCGGAAAGCCGCCGTGCAGCCGCTCGACGAGGCGGGTGTCCTCGGGGCCGAGCCCGGCGTCGCGCTCAGCGTCCATGCAGCGCCTCTTCGTCCTCGAGGGCGCGAAAGCGCCGCGCGCCTTCCTGCTTGAAGCGGCGGCACGAGAACAGCACCTCGTGTCGGACTTGCTGCAGCCCGGCGCGCTCGATCACGCCTTGCAGCAGCTCGCGCACGGCCTCGCGGTCGCGGCCGTGCACCATGCAGTACAGGTTGTAGGGCCAGCCGGCGGCACGCACGCGGCGATAGGCCAGCGTCACACCGCTCTCGCGCGCCAGCGCCGCGCCGCGTGCGTCGACCTCGTCGTCGTTCACGTCGAACACCGTCATCGCGTTGGCGGCGTAGCCCAGCTCGTGGTGACGCACGACGACGCCGAAGCGGCGCAGCGTGCCGTCGCGCTGCCAGCGCGCCAGCGTGTCGGTCACCCATTGCGGCGTGCAGCCGAGCCGCCGCGCCCAGTCGGCGTAGGGCTGGGGCACCAGCGGCAGCCCGCACTCCACCAGCGCGGCCAGCGTTCGCTCGCCGGGCTGCACCGGCGCCGGCGCCTCGCCGCGGGTGTCGGTGCGGGTGTGGCCGACGCGGCGGCCCAGGTCGAAGCCCAGGTCGATGCGGTAGGCACGCAGCATCGGCAGGCGCAGCGTGGCCAGCCCGGTGGCCGCTTCCAGGCCGTCGATGGCGCGATGCACGGCCGCAGCGTCGGCGCCGTTGATGACGAACCAGAGGTTCCACGCGTGCTCGCGCTGATAGTTGTGATTCACGCCGGGGTGGGCCGACACCAGCGCGGCCACGGCCAGCAGCCGATCGCTCGGCACGGCCATCGCTGCCAGCAGTCCGGCACCGCCTGCACCGGCGGCAAAGGCACCGCCGATGCGGCTGATCGCGCCTTGCGCAGCGAGTCGTTCGTAGTGGCCGATGACCTCGGCTTCGCCGAGGCCGAGCGCCTCGCCGATGCGTGCGAAGGGCGCCTCGCACAGTGGAAAGCCGCGCTGCCAGTCGTTGAGCAGCGCATGGCGCGGGTCGAGGCCGTCCATGGTTTCAGAAACCCATGCGCGCCGCGCGCGAGGTGAAGAAGATGCCGCTGGGCGCGTCGATGCTCAGCGTGGCCAGCGTGGCGAAACTCTGCGTGTCGATGACGCTGACGCGGTTGTCGTCGCGCGAGCTGATCCACACCGCCTCGCCGCGCGGCGTGAATTCCATGTGCAGCACCGCCTTGCCGGGCTCGAGCGTCTTGACGACCTTCTGCGTCGGCGTGTCGATCACCTGCACGCGGTGGTAGTCGGGCACCGCGAAGTTGACCCACACCTGGCGGCCATCGGGCCGCGCCATCACGAACACCGGCTGGCCCGCGACGGCGATGCGGCCCACTTCGGCCCAGGTGTGCGTGTCCACCACCAGCACCTCGTGGCGGCCGATCGCGGGCAGGTAGGCATGGCGCCCGGCCACGGCCCAGCCGCGCAGGTGCGGCATCTTGTACACCGGCAGCGGCTCCTGCCCCTTGCCGTAGCCGGCCAGGATGCGGCGCGGCTGCGGCTTCGCGTCCCACAGGTCGATCAGCGCCAGACCGTCCTCGCCGAACAGCCCGGCGATGTAGTGGCGGCCATCGGGCGTGACCAGCGCGTCGTAGGGCTGGCGGCCGATGCCGGGGAACTTGGTGATCGACGGGTGCGCGGGGTCGGACAGGTCGGCGACCCAGATCGCGTCGGCGTCGAACAGGCTGTAGGCGAAGCGGCGGCCGGGCAGGTCGACCAGGCCGACCACGCGCGACAACTTGCCCGGCGCGTACTCAGCCGGCAGGTCGGCGACGAGCGCCAGCGTGCGCGCGTCGAAGACCTTCACGCCGCCGGGGCTGTAGTTCTGCGCGGCGACGAGCGTGCCGTCCTGCGAGATGGCGCCGCCGATGGAGTTGCCCGCCTGCATCACGCGCGCGTCGATCTGGCGCGTCAGCAGGTTGACCTTGCTGAGCGCGCCGTCGCGGCCGAACACGTAGGCCGTGCCACCGTCGCGCGAGAACACCATCGAAGCGTGCGACAGGTCGCCCAGCCCCGGCACCTCGGCCAGCAGCGTGCGCGTGCTGGTGTTGACGATGGCCAGCTTGCCGCTGGCGCGCTCGACCACGACGCCCAGGTCGCCGGTGCCGGCGGGCGCGGCGGGCTGCGCGACGTGGGCGCAGCCGCTCAGCAGCGCCGCGCCGCCCAGGGCGTAGAGCAACTCGCGGCGCTTCATCGCGAGGCCTTCTGCTCTTGCGGAAAGCCCTGCATCAGCTGCTCGGCGATCCATTGCGCCTCGGCGGGCGACAGCATCGCGCGCCAGCCGGGCATCGGCGTGCCGGGGCGGCCGTGATAGATGGTGGCGGCGGTCGATTCGACCGGCTTGTCGGCCAGCGCCTCGCGCGTCAGGGCAGGCCCGAGGCCGCCGGTCAGGCGCATGCCGTGGCAGGAGCCGCAGTCCTGGCGCACCATGCGCACCAGTTCGTGCTGCCGCGCGGCAGGCACGCCCTGCGCGGCGGCGCCCAGGCTCAGCGCCAGGCCGGCAAGCAGCAAGGCGGCGCGGCGGGACGGTTGCAGGACCTTCATGGGCTTCGATGTTTCTCGGGGCGCCGCGGGTGCGGACGCAGGGCATCTGCCCCGCGTGCGCGTTGCCGCAGCTTCGTTGCCGGCCCCGGCATGGTCGGCAACGACGGCGCCGGCGTCATTGAACTAGTTCAAGGACGCCGCCTTCCCGGCGCCGAACAATGGCATCAGCCCAATGTCGAGGAGTCCGCCGTGAGCGTCGTGCAGGAGCCGCTTCGATTCGACGCAGGCCTGTGGGCGCGCGAGCGGCCGGCGACGGTCATGCTGGTGGGCGCCGGGCCGGGCGCCCCGGATCTTCTGACCGTGCGCGCCGCGCGCGAGATCGCCCAGGCCGACGTGGTCCTGTACGACGCGCTGGTCGGCGACGGCGTGCTCGCGCTCGTGCCCGACGGCGCGCACCGCATCTACGTGGGCAAGCGCAGCGCCCACCACAGCTTGAGCCAGCAAGGCATCATCGACCTGATGATCCGCCTGGCGCGCAGTGGGCGGCGCGTGTTGCGACTCAAGGGCGGCGACCCGTTCGTCTTCGGCCGCGGCGGCGAGGAGGCGCAAGGCCTGGCCCGTGCCGGCGTGCCCTTCGCCATCGTGCCGGGCATCAGCGCGGCGCAGGGCGCGGGCGCGTCGCTCGGCATCCCGCTCACGCACCGCGATCACGCCTGCGCGCTGGTCTGTGCCACCGGCCACCTGCGCCAGGGCGTGGGCGACGAGCGCATCGTCGACCTCGACTGGGAACTGCTGGCGCGCCCGCGCCAGACGGTGGTGATCTACATGGGCGTGGGCACGCTGCCCATCATCT
Organism: uncultured Rubrivivax sp.; assembly: GCA_964446545.1. Lineage (GTDB taxonomy): Bacteria > Pseudomonadota > Gammaproteobacteria > Burkholderiales > Burkholderiaceae_C > Rubrivivax. Next base: position 39,471 of record CAYUPF010000005.1, on the reverse strand, counting down.
GCGAGCAGCTGATCAAGCACGGCCTGCCGCGCGACACGCCCGCCGCCACCGTCGAGCGCGCCACCTGCGACGGCGAGCGTCTGGTCAGCGGCATGCTGGAGACGCTGCCCGCGCTGGCGGTGGTGCACGGCGTCAAGCCGCCGGCACTGGTGATGATCGGCGGCGTGGTCCAGCTGCAGGCCGAACTGGCGTCGGCCATGCCGACGCTCACGGGCAGCCTCAGGGTCTAGCGGCGCCGCGCGATTTGCTCGGCCATCGCCGAGCATGCCGCCGCGTCCAGCAGCTGCGCGGCGGCCGGGTACACCAGTTCGTTCTCGGCCGCGATGTGCCAGTCGTGCAGCCGCGCAAAACCTTCGAGCAGGGCTTCGTCGTCCGGCGCGAACCCCGGCCAGTCACCATCGCCCACGCGCTGCAACACATTGCGCACCGGCGGCCACAGCTGCGCCATCTCGAGGTGCTCGCGCTGCAGCCGGCGCACGGTATCGACACACGACCCGGCAGCCAGCAGCGGCGGGAAGACATGGCGCTCCTCGTGGTCGCGATGCGCCGGCGCGTCGCTGTCGAAGAAGCGCATCACGTCACGCGCCGCCTGGCGCGCCTGCTCGTCGCAGCCCATCGACGCCAGGTGCAAGCGCAGCCGCTGCATCAGGCGCAGCATGAGTTGCATGCGCACGTGGCAGTCTTCGAGCGGTTCGAAGGGCGCGTCGCAGCCCCGGCGCGGCGCGCCGGCCACCGAAAGCGGTGACCCGGGGGCGCTCATCGGCAGGCTTGGCTCCGAGCACGCGCGCCCAGGGCTCGGCGCGGGCGCACGCATCCGCAAAACGAGGGCTCGCCGCTTTCACCCATGCCGCGCAGCTTGGGTGGCTTGATCGCACCGGGCATTGACCTGGTTCGGCTTTTTGCTCGACCACGGTGCCGCACGCATAACGCTTGAACCAGTTCAAGGACTGGACGCGCCGGCGGACGGACGATGCTGGCCACTGGACTTCAACCCCCGTCCGGAAGGCAAGCCCCATGAAGCGTCTCTCACCAACCCCGATCGTCGCCGCATTGCTGCTGGCCGCCGCGCCACTGTGGAGCAGCGCCCAGGACAAGAAACCGGTCACCGAATCCGAGCTCAAGTACCAGGCGGGCGCCTCACCGCTGGCCGACGAGCCGATGTACCAGGCGACCAATCCGAAGGCGCCGCCGATGACGCAGGCCGAATTCGACACCGCGCGCAAGATCTATTTCGAACGCTGCGCGGGTTGCCACGGCGTGCTGCGCAAGGGCGCCACCGGCAAGCCGCTGACGCCCGACCTGACGGTCGGCAAGGGCACCGACTACCTGAAGATCTTCATCGCCTACGGCTCGCCCGCCGGCATGCCCAACTGGCAGACCAGCGGCGAGATGACCGAGAAGGAAGTCGACCTGATGGCGCGCTACATCCAGCACGATGCGCCGGTGCCGCCGGAGTTCGGCATGGCGCAGATGAAGGAGACCTGGCGGGTCATCGTGCCGCCGGCGCAGCGGCCGACGAAGAAGATGAACAACTACAACATCGAGAACATCTTCTCGACCACGCTGCGCGACACCGGCGAGGTGGCGCTGATCGACGGCGACACCAAGAAGATCATCAACATCGTCAAGACCGGCTACGCGGTGCATATCTCGCGCATGTCGGCGTCGGGTCGCTTCCTGTTCGTGATCGGGCGTGACGGCAAGACCAACATGATCGATCTGTGGATGCCCACGCCGGACAACGTGGCCGAGGTCCGCATCGGCCTCGAGGCGCGCTCGGTGGACACCAGCAAGTACAAGGGCAAGGAAGGCGACTACAGCGACAAGCTGGTGATCGCCGGCGCCTACTGGCCGCCGCAGTACGTGATCATGCGCGGCGACACGCTCGAGCCGCTGAAGATCGTCAGCACGCGCGGCATGGTCGTGGGCACGCAGGAATACCACCCCGAGCCGCGGGTCGCCAGCATCGTCGCCAGCCACTTCAAGCCCGAGTTCGTGGTCAACGTCAAGGAGACCGGTAAGACGCTGATGGTGGATTACTCCAACCTCGAGGCGCTGAAGGTCACCGAGATCGGCTCCGCGCCGTTCCTGCACGACGGCGGCTGGGACAGCACGAAACGCTACTTCCTGGTCGCGGCGAACAACAGCAACAAGATCGCCACCATCGACGCCAAGGACGGCAAGCTCGCCGCCCTCACCGAGGTCGGAAAGATCCCGCATCCCGGCCGCGGCGCCAACTTCGTGCATCCCAAGTTCGGTCCGGTATGGGCCACCGGGCATCTGGGCGACGAGACGATCTCGCTGCTCGGTACCGACCCGGTCAAGCACAAGCAGTACGCATTCAAGGAAGTGGCCAAGCTGACGGGTCCGGGCGGCGGCGCGCTGTTCATCAAGAGCCATCCGAAGAGCAACCACCTGTATTCGGACTCGCCGTTGAACCCCGACCCGAAGGTCTCGCAGTCGGTGGCGGTGTTCGACATCAAGAACCTCGACAAGGGCTACACCGTATTGCCGATCGCCGAATGGGCCGACCTGAAGGACGACGGCGCCAAGCGCGTGGTGCAGCCCGAGTTCAACAAGGCCGGCGACGAGGTCTGGTTCGCGGTATGGAGCGCCAAGAACAAGGAAAGCGCGCTGGTCGTCGTCGACGACAAGACGTTGAAGCTCAAGGCCGTGATCAAGGATCCGCGCCTGATCACCCCGACCGGGCACTTCAACGTCTACAACACGCAGCACGATGTGTATTGAAACCACGAACGAAGGACACCAACCCTCATGAAGACACTGATCCTCCTCGTTGGCCTGGCGGCCGCCGTGAGCCTGCCGGCCTGGTCGGCCACGCCCGACGAAGCGATGAACAAGGCGGGCTGCATGGCCTGCCATAGCAAGGACAAGAAGCTCGTCGGCCCGTCGTTCAAGGACATCGCCGCCAAGTACAAGGGCCAGGCGGACGCGGTGGCCAAGCTGAGCACGAAGGTGCGCAAGGGCGGCTCCGGCGTGTTCGGCCCGGTGCCGATGGCACCGAACCCGCCGGACAAGATCAGCGACGCCGACCTGAAGGCGGCGATCGAGCAGATTCTCAAGTCCTGAGGCCGTGCGCCGCAGCTGCGGCATCCTCGGCGGGGAGCTGCTGGCTGCGGTGGTGCAGGCCGCACCGCCGTTGGCGACCGGCACGGGCGGCCGCTGGCGCCTGGTGCACGACTACCGCCTGCGTGAAGGTGTTGCCGAGTCCGGCTTCCCGAATCCGCGGCGCACGCAGCTGGACACGCCGCTGCCTGATCCCGGTTTGGACGGCAGCCACGCCGACGTGATCGCTCGCGCGCCCGCCCGGGCCGACGAAAAGGCCGTGCTGTGCCTCGTACAGTTGCACGTGCGCAAGACCATTGCCGTGTGCGTGTGGCGCGACGGGCGGGAGATCCTCGAGGTGCCCGACCGCCAAGGCGCGCCGTCGCTGTGGATCGACCCGCGCGCGGCACGCATGCTCACGGCGCCTTGGCCGTGCGCAGCGCAGACGCTCAGATCAGTCGGACCAGTGTGGCCAGCAGCAACGCCGCCACCAGGTTGTGCAGCAGCACCGCGGCCAGTGGCAGACCGCTGGCCACGATCAGCAGCCCCAGCGCACCCTGCACAGCGGCCAGCAGCAGCAATGCTGCGCCCGCACGACGGCGGCCGCGCCGCCAGGCGGCCAGGCCGAGCAAGCCCAGTACCGGCAGCACGACGATGGCGCCGACGTGGTGCAGCCACAGCGCGAAGGCGCTGCCGGCGTTGACGGGCAAGGCCGTGGCCTCGACGACCGGCTCGCGCCACGGATTCAGCACGTTCCAGTCCCATCCCGCGGCCGCCGCCGACCGCGTGCACTCGGACAGGCCGCTGCACGAAAGCGCCGCATAGGAGGCACTGACCAATGCGCCACCGGCCAGCTGGCCGCACACCAGGGCCAGTGCGGCCACAGCCCAGCCGCCGAGACCCGCAGAAGCAGCATCGGACTGCGGCCGCGCGCTCGCCGCCAGGCGCCAGCACAGCGCGAGCATCACGAAGCCACCGAGCAGGTTGCCCATCGCCACCGCCGGCAGCCGCGCGCCCGGCGTCGCGATGCCCAGCACGGCGAGGGCCAAGGCCAGCAGCAGCAGCGCCAGCGAGAGCGTACCGGCGCGCTTCAGCACCGGCTTCGTGGCCAGCGTTGTCATGGCCATGACGATGACCAGGATCAGCGTCAGCGACGCGACGATGCGGTGCGCCAGCCGGGCCGCGGCCACGCCATGCCCCGTCGGCGCCGGCTCGCCCTGCAGCGCCGCGCGATGGTTCTGGGCATAACAGGCGGGCCAGTCGGCGCAGCCGAGGCCCGATTGCGACAAGCGCATGAACGCGCTCAGCGAGATGGTGGTCAGCATCAGCACGGTGCACAGCCAAGCCATTCGGCGCAGCAAGGGCAGACGTCGGTCCGGGGATGCGGTGGCGAGGGGCATGCTGGCGTCGCATGGTAGTGCGCCGCGCGCGCTTCGCCGCGCCCGCACCCCCGGGAAAGACCCGCGTTCTGGCGTTTCCTTGAAGTGGTTCAAGTCAGCCCGGCGAGCCGCGCAACAGAATTCCCTGCACTCGCAGGATCGGCCCGTCACGGGCCGCAGAGTCGAAGGAACGCACATGAGCCAACCCGTCAAGGACGACCCCGACGAGCCCGTTCCCTGGATGCAGCAACTGCTCGACAACCCTTTTCTGCTGCTGTTCCTGGGCGTGTTGATCCCGATGCTGCTCTACACGGTGTGGGGGGTCGTCGACATCCTCACGCTGCCGCTGACCAAGTAGGCCCGGCCTGCCCAACCCTCAAGGAGTCCGCCGATGAGCGCCATCCTGCCACCCGCGGAGCGGCTTTGGTACAAGCAGCCGATCGACCGCGTCGAGGGCACCTGGATCGTGATCGCGCTGCTGTGGTGCCTGATCATGTTCGGCATGATGGTCGGCTGGCATGTCTGGGGCAACCAGAACCTGTCCACCGAAACCTACCGCACCACGCCCGAGCAGTTCCTGCTGAAGGCGCAGGCCGTCGCCGAGAAGTACACGGTGCGCACCGAGACCGACGAGAAGATCCCGGTGGTCGCGCCGCCGCCGGGCAGCGACGTCTACATGCTGGCGCGGCTGTGGGCCTTCTGGCCGATCCTCGAACTGGAGAAGGGCAAGAGCTACCGCCTGCACCTGACGGCGATGGACTACAACCACGGCTTCTCGCTGCAGCCGGCCAACATCAACATCCAGATGGTGCCGGGCTTCGAGCACGTGGTCACCGTCACGCCCAACCAGACCGGCACCTACTCGGTGGTGTGCAACGAATACTGCGGCATCAACCATCACACGATGGTCGGCCGCATCCACGTCAAGTAGGAGCGCCGACACCATGGGCCAAGCCACGACCTACCGCACCTGCCCGCGCTCGGGCCTGCAGTTCGAAGCCAGCGCCGAGCGGCTGATGATCGCCAACGCCGTCGCGGCGGTGGTGTTCCTGCTGATCGGCGGCATCCTCGCCATCGGCGTGGTGCTGACACGCTGGCCGGCCATCCACTGGCTGGAGGCGGACACCTTCTACCAGGTGCTCACCGCGCACGGCATCGACATGCTGATCTTCTGGATCATCTTCTTCGAGATCGCGGTGCTGTACTTCGCGTCATCGACGCTGCTGCGCTGTCGCATCGCCACGCCCAACATCGCCTGGGCCGCGTTCGCGCTGATGCTCATCGGCGCGATCATGAACAACGTCGCCGTCTACCAGGGCGGCTCCAGCGTGATGATGACGTCCTACGTGCCGATGATGGCCGCGCCGTCGTTCTATGCCGGGCTGATCCTGTTCGCGGTGGGCGCGCTGATCGCCTGCTTCGTGTTCTTCGGCACGCTGGTGGTTGCCAAGCGCGACAAGACCTACCAGGGCTCGGTGCCGCTGGTCACCTTCGGCGCGATCACGGCGGCGATCATCGCGGTGTTCACCATCGCCTCGGGCGCGATCATCCTGATCCCGACCTTCCTGCTGGCTATCGGCTGGATCAGCGCGGTCGACCCGCTGGTCTACCGCACCATCTGGTGGGCCTTCGGACACAGCTCGCAGCAGATCAACGTGGCCGCGCACATCTCGGTGTGGTATCTGGTGGCGGCCATCGCCTTCGGTGCCAAGCCGATGAGCGAGCGCGTCAGCCGCACCGCCTTCTTGCTGTACATCCTGTTCCTGCAGCTGGCCAGCGCGCACCACCTGCTCGCCGACCCGGGGCTGTCCACCGGCTGGAAGATCGTCAACACCAGCTACTTCATGTACTTCGCAGTGCTGGCCTCGATGATCCACGGGCTGACGATCCCCGGCGCGATGGAAGTCGCGCAGCGCGGCAAGGGCTTCACCAAGGGCCTGTTCGAATGGCTGCGCAAGGCGCCGTGGGGCAACCCCACCTTCTCCGGCGTGTTCATCTCGATCGTCGGCTTCGGCTTCCTCGGCGGCATCTCCGGCGTGATGATGGGCACCGAGCAGCTGAACATGATCATCCACAACACCATCTACGTGCCGGGGCACTTCCACGCCACGGTGGTGGTGGGCACCACGCTGACCTTCATGGCGCTGACCTACCTGCTGATCCCGGTGCTGTTCCGCCGCGAGATGATCGCGCCGAAGCTGGCGATGTGGCAGCCCTACCTGTTCGGCTTCTCGATGTACTTCTTCTGCCTGGTGATGATGGGCGCGGGCACGCTGGGCGTGTCGCGCCGGCACTGGGACATGGCCTTCCAGGGCCATGCGCTGGCCTACGAATGGCCCGGCGCGGCCTACCTGATGATGGGCCTGGTGGGCATCGGCGGCATCGTCGCCATCGTCAGCGGCGGCATCTACATCTACGTCACCGTCGGTTCGCTGTTGTGGGGCAGGAAGCTCGAACCCGGCGCGCAGAGCCCGAAGTTCACGCCGATCCCGCGCACCGCGCCCACCGCGGTGGCGCAGTCGCACGGTTCGGCCGGCTTCGCCGCCCCCGGCACCTTCGTGCTGGCGATGGTGTTCCTGGTGGCCTTCGTGCTCTATTACTTCATCAACTGGAAGTACCTGTCCACGGTGTGGGGCCTGAGCTGACCCGCAGGAGTGCGCCATGAACAGCACCGTGATGCAGGCCACCGATCGCCGCGCCGGCGCCATGCTGCGCACGGTGCTGGGCATCTTCAAGCTGCGCATCGGCGTGTTGATCATGATCACCGCGCTCGGCGGCATGGCCGTGGCCGACGGCCCGGCCTTGAGCCTGGCGCAGGTGCTGGTGCTGGCGCTGTCGGTGCTGGTGGCCTCGGGCAGCGCGGGGGCCTTCAACCAGTACATCGAAGCCGACAGCGACCGCCTGATGGCACGCACGCGCCGTCGCGCCTTCGCCAGCGGTGCGCTGCGGCCTACCGCGTGGTGGCTGCTGGCCCTCGCCGCGCTGCTGGCCGGCGCGGTGGCGGCGGCCGCGGCCGTGCTCAACCCGCTGTCGGCGCTGTTCATCTTCCTCGGCGCCTTCTTCTACGGCGTGGTCTACACCGTGTGGCTGAAGCGGCGCAGCTGGCTGAACATCGTCATCGGCGGGCTGTCCGGCAGCTTTGCGGTGCTGGCCGGCGCCGCGGCAGTGGACCCGTCCTTGAGCGCCCAGCCGCTGCTGCTGGCGCTGGTGTTGTTCCTGTGGACGCCGCCGCATTTCTGGAGCCTGGCCATCGCCCACCACACCGACTACGCCGCCGCCGGCGTGCCGATGCTGCCGGTGGTGGCCGGCCCCGAACGCGCGGCGCGCATCGTCTATGCCAACACCGTGCTGCTGGTGGCGGTGTCGCTGCTGCCGCTGTGCTTCGGCGCCGGCGCCGTCTACGGGCTGGGTGCGCTCGTCGGCGGGCTGCACTTCGTGCGCAAGGCGCGGGCGCTGGCGCTGGCGCCTTCGCGCAAGACGGCGATGGCCTCGTTCTTCGCCTCGATGGTGCAGCTCAGCCTGTTGCTGGCTGCGGTGGCGGTCGATGCGGCGCTGCGCTGAACGCTCGATCGCCACACGCCTGCGCACCACGGGCCTGGGGCTGCTGCTGCTCGCGTCGATTCCCGCAGCGCTGGCCGGGGCACCGCCCGCGCTCGACGAACGTGCGGCGCTGAGGGCCGGCGACGCCGCGCTCGGCCGCCTCGTGCCCGAGCACACGCTGCTCGACCGGCAAGGCCGGCCGGTGCGGCTGTCCAGCTACCGCGGCAAGCCGCTGGTGGTGAGCTTCATCTACACCGGGTGTTTCCAGGTCTGCCCGGCGAGCACACGCGCGCTGCACGAGGCGGTGAAGGGCCTGGACAAGCTGCTGGCGCCGAACCAGTTCAATGTGATCAGCATCGGCTTCAACCAGCCCTTCGATTCACCGGCGGCGATGCGCGCCTTCGCCGCGCAGCACGGCATCGACTACGCCAACTGGGAGTTCCTGAGCCCGCCACCGGCCGCCGTCGACGCGCTGACGCGCGACTTCGGCTTCAGTTATGTCGCCACGCCCGCCGGCTTCGACCACGTGCTCGGCGTCACGCTGCTCGACGCGCAGGGCCGCATCCGCGCCCAGGTGTACGGCGAGCGCATGAATGCGCAGCGCATCGGCGAACCGCTGCGCCAGCTGCTCACCGACGGCGCCGTGCCGGCGCGGGGGCTGCAGCTGGCCGATGTGATCGAGCGGGTGCGCATCCTGTGCACCGTCTACGACCCCGAGACCGGCCAGTACCGCTACGACTACGCGCTGATCTTCGAGATCGTCGGCGGCCTGCTGTTCTTCCTGACGGTGGCGGTGTACTTCGGCCTCGAATGGCGCAACCGCCGCCGCGCGCCGGCGCTGGCCGCGCAGTGAAACGGCCATGGAGCGCTTGCGGCAGCAGGGCCTGGCCGGCTGGAACCATGTCGAGCGGCTGTTCGATGCGGCCTTCGGCTCGGGCCTGAACCCGCTGCGCCACCTGGGTGCACTGGGCTTCCTGTGCTTGTGGCTGCTGGCCGTCAGCGGCATCTACCTGTACGCGGTCATCGACACCTCGGCCGAAGGCGCCTACCGCTCGATCCATGGCCTGGCGCGGCAGCCCTGGTACGCGGGCGGCTGGCTGCGCAGCCTGCATCGCTACGCGGCCGATGCCTTCGTCGTGCTGATGGCGCTGCACCTGCTGCGCGAGTGGCTGCACGGCCACTACCGGGGCATGCGGCGCTTCTCGTGGCTGACGGGGGTGCCGCTGATCCTGTTCGCCTTCGCCAGCGCGATCGGTGGCTTCTGGCTCAACTGGGACCAGCTCGGCCAGTTCTCCGCCGTCGCCACCGCCGAATGGCTGGACGCGTTGCCGCTGCTGGCCACGCCGCTGGCACGCAACTTCCTCAGCGTGGCCGCGGTCAGCGACCGGCTGTTCTCGCTGTTCGTCTTCGTGCACCTGGGCGTGGCGCTGCTGATGGTCTTCGGCCTGTGGTTCCACATCCAGCGGCTGACGCGCGCGGCCGTGTTCCCGCCGCGGCCGCTGGGACTGGCCAGCGTCGCGCTGCTGTGCGCACTGGCCATCGCCGCGCCGCTCGTCAGCCACCCGCCGGCCGATGCCGGCACGGTGCCGGCGGTACTGGCGCTGGACTGGATCCTGCTGTTCCTGCACCCGCTGATGTACGCCACGTCGGCCGGTACCGTCTGGTGGGGCTTGGGTGCGGCGTTGCTGCTGCTGCTGGCCCTGCCCTTCCTGCCGCAGCCGGCGCGTGCGCCGGTGGCCGTGGTCGACGCCGCCAACTGCAACGGCTGCCGGCGCTGCTTCGAAGACTGCCCCTACGCCGCGATCACGATGGTGCCGCACCCGAACGGCAAGCCTGGCAAGGAGCTGGCGCGCGTCGATGCCGACCTGTGCGCGAGCTGCGGCATCTGCGCCGGCGCCTGCCCGTCGTCGACGCCGTTCCGCAGCGCGACCGAGCTGGTCACCGGCATCGACATGCCGCAGTTGACGATCGGCACGCTGCGCCGGCGCCTGCAGCAGGGCTTGGGCGCGCTGCGCGCCGAGCGGCCGATCGTCGTCTTCGGCTGCGACCACGGCGCGCGCGTCGAGCCGCTGGCGGGCGGCGACGTGGCGGCCTTCAGCCTGATCTGCACCGGCATGCTGCCGCCGTCCTTCGTCGACTACGCGCTGCGCGACGGCGCGGCCGGCGTGCTGGTCAGCGGCTGCGCCGCAGGGGCCTGCGAGTTCCGCCTCGGCCAGCGCTGGACGGCACAACGCCTGCAGGGGCAGCGCGAACCGCAGCTGCGCGCGCTGCAGCAGCCCGAGCGGCTGGCGGTGGCCTGGGTCGATGCGGCCGACGCAGCGTCGCTGCGCGCCGCTGTGGAACGGCTGCGCCAGCGCCTGCGCGCATTGCCCATCGAGACGGCAGCCATGCCGGCACCTCATGGCTGAGGCCCACGCCGCCGCCGCCGTGCGCCCGGCCGCGTGGATCGGCCAGGCGCTGCTGTACGCGCTGTTCGCGCTGGTCATCGGCGTGTTCTCGCGCTGGCCCACCTATCACCACCTGGGCCCGGACGAGGCGGTGATCAAGCTCAGCTTCACGCACACCGGCAAGCCGGTGGGCGAGTGCCGGCCGCTCAGCGCCGAAGAGCTGGCCAAGCTGCCGCCGAACATGCGCGCGCCGATGAAGTGCCCGCGCGAGCGCTCGCCGGTGACGGTGGAAGTGGATATCGGCGGCCAGCCGGTGCTGAAGCGCGTGGCCGCGCCCTCGGGGCTGTCGCGCGACGGCGCCTCGGCGGTATACCAGCGGCTGCGCGTGGCCGCCGGCGAGCAGCGCATCGCCGTGCGCCTGAACGACGATGCGCGCCAGGCCGGCTTCACGCACCGGCGCGAGGCCATGGTGAAGCTGGCGCCGGCACAGATCCTGGTCATCGATTTCGACGCCGAACAAGGCGGTATCACCTTGCGATGAAAGTCTTCCCATGAGCACCCTGGTCGACCCGTCACCGTTGGCACCCTCGCAGCGCGGCGCGACCGCAGCGCTTCATGACTACAGCCTGCCCGTACCCACCACGGCACAGCGCGCGTTGGCCCGCGGCTGGCTTGGGCTCGGACTTCTGGCGCTGGTGGGCTCCGGGGTGTTTTCGATCCTGCTGGTGGCGGCGCGCACGCCGGTCGTCAACCAGTGGCTGCCGGCAGCCGACTTCTTCCGCGTCGCGCTGGTGGTGCACGTGGACCTGTCGGTACTGGTGTGGTTCGCGGCGATGGCGGCGATGCTGTGGAGCCTGATCGCCACGCCGCGTGCCGAGTCCTGGAGCTGGGTCGCGCTCGGCCTGTGCGGCGGCGGCACGCTGCTGATGTCGCTCGGCGCCTTCGTCGCGCCGGGCACGCCGGTCATGGCCAACTACATCCCGGTGCTCGAAGGGCCGATGTTCATGGCCGGGCTGTGGGCCTTTGCCGCTGGTTTCGCGCTGCAGGTGCTGGGCGCGCTGCTCGCCGCACCGTGCCAGTCGGGGGCTTTCGGCGGCGCCGACGCGCTGCGCTTCGGCCTCAACGCCAGCGCGGTGTCGGCGGCGGTGGCGCTGCTGGCCTTTGCCTGGTCGCTGGCGGTGGTGCCGACGGCGCTGGACGGCAAGGCGTACTACGAGATCCTGTTCTGGGGCGGCGGCCACGCGCTGCAGTTCGCCTGGACGCTGCTGATGCTGGTCGGCTGGTTGTGGTTGGCCCAGGCCTGCGGCGCGCGCGTGCCCTTGAGCCCGCGCATCACCTTGCTGCTGTTCGCGCTGGCGCTGGCCAGCGTCTTCGTCACGCCCTACGCCTACCTCGCGCACGACGTCGCCACGGTCGAACACCGCCACCTGCACACCGCGGCCATGCGCTTCGGCGGCGGCGCGGCCATCCTGCCGGTGGCGCTGGCGGTGCTGCTGGCGCTGCTGCCGCTGCGGCGCCCGAGTGCGCCGCGCCGGCCGCTGCGCGCCGCGCTGGTGTCGTCGATGCTGCTGTTTGCCGCCGGCGGGTTGATCGGCATGGCCATCGGCGGCAACAACGTCAAGATCCCTGCGCACTATCACGGCTGCATCGTCGGCGTGACGCTGGCGCTGATGGGCCTGGTCTACCATCTGCTGCCGCGCCTGGGTTATGCCGCGCCGCAGGGCCGGCTGGCCGTGCTGCAACCTGGTCTGTACGGCGCCGGCCAGCTGCTGCACATCGTCGGCCTGGTCTGGTCGGGCGGCTACGGCGTGCAGCGCAAGGTGGCCGGCAGCGAGCAGGTGCTGCGCAGCACGGCCGAAGTGGCGGGCATGGGGTTGATGGGGCTGGGCGGGCTGCTGGCCATCGTCGGCGGCTTGCTCTTCGTCGTCGTCGTGGTGCGTGCGCTGCGTCGACCGCCGGCATGATCTCCTTGCTGCAGCGGCTGCTGCGCGGCCTGTTCATGCGGGCCGAGGCGCTGTTCAACCGCGCCTTCGGCGACCGCCTGAACCCGCTGTACCACCTGGGTGCGATCAGCATTTTCTTGTTCTGCATCGTCTGCGCCACCGGGCTGGTGCTGTACGTGTTCTTCGACACCAGCGTCAGCGGCGCCTACCGCTCGATCGATGCGCTGTCGCGCTCGCCGTGGCGCATCGGCGGCTTGCTGCGCAGCCTGCACCGCTACGCCTCCGACGCGATGGTGGTGACGATGCTGATCCACATGGCGCGGCACTTCGCCTTCGACCGGCTGCGCGGTTTTCGCTGGTTCTCGTGGGTCACCGGCGTGGTGCTGATCTGGCTGGTCTACGTGGCCGGCGTCAACGGCTTCATGCTGCCCTGGGACCAGCTGGCGCAGTTCGTCATCACCGCCAGCTTCGAGTGGCTGGACTGGCTGCCCACTTTCGGCGGCACGCTGATGCGCAACTTCATCTACCCCGCCAGCGTCAGCGACCGCTTCTTCTCGCTGCTGGTCTTCATCCACATCGGCGTGCCGCTGCTGACGCTGCTGCTGATGTGGGTGCACGTGCAGCGCGTGCCCAAGGCGGCGATGCTGCCGCCGCGCATCATCGCCATCAGCATCGGCGTGATGCTGGTGCTGCTGTCGCTGCTGCTGCCGGTGCTGAGCCAGGGCGGGCCGGCGCGGCTGGACGTGTCGCCGACGACGCTGCAGCTCGACTGGTTCTTGCTGCCAGTGCTGTCGCTGATCGACACCTGGCCGCTGGGCGCCGTATGGGCGCTGCTCGCCGGCGCGAGCGCGCTGCTGCTGGCGCTGCCCTGGCTGCGCCGTCGGCGTGCCGACGCAAAGGGCAGCCCGCTGCGCTTGAGCGTGCACCCCGGCGCGCTGCAGGCGACGGTGCGCCGCGGCGAGACGCTGCTCGAAGCCGGCCTGCGCGCCGACCTGCCGCTGCGCTGGGACTGCCGCTCCGGCGGCTGCGGGCAGTGCCTGTGCAAGGTGCTGAACGGCCGCGTCGAGCACGGCGACTACCAGCCGGCCGTGCTGACCGAGGCGATGCGCGCGCGCGGCCAGGCGCTGATGTGCTGCGCGGTACCGCTCGAGGACGTGGAGATCGAGGTCGAGTCGCTGGCGCCCGTCGGCGGCCCCGCGGTACGCCGCTTCGAGGCGCGCGTGGTGCGCATCGAGGCGCTGTCCGCCGATGTGAAAAAGCTGCTGCTGGCCTTGCCCGAAGGCGAGCGGCTGCCTTTCGAGGCCGGCCAGTACCTGAACGTGGTGCTGGACGACGGCCAGCGGCGCGCTTTCTCCTTCGCCAACGCACCGCACGACGACGCCTTCATCGAGTTGCACGTGCGGCAGATCCCCGGCGGGCGCTTCACCACCCATGTGTTCGAGCGCATGAAGGAGGGCGACACGCTGCGCCTGGAAGGGCCGCTGGGGCGCTTCACGCTGCACGAGGGCGAGCGGCCGATCCTGTTCGTCGCCGGGGCCACCGGCTTCGCGCCGATCAAGAGCATCGTCGAGGACGCCTTCCACCGCGGCATCCGCCGACCGATGCGGTTGTACTGGGGCGTGCGCCGGTGCGAAGACCTGTACATGCTCGAGCTGGCCAAGGCTTGGCAGCGCAAGCACGACAGCTTCCAGGTCGTGCCGGTGCTGTCCGACGGCCACCCCGACGACGGCTGGAGCGGCCGGCGCGGGCTGGTGCACGAGGCCATGCTCGAGGACTTCCCCGACCTGAGCGGCCACGAGGTCTATGCCTGCGGTTCGGTGAAGATGGTCGAGGCGGCGGTGCCCGCCTTTCTGGCGCAGGGCCTGGGGGAAGCCTTCTGTTTCTCCGACGCGTTCACGCCGACGGCGCCGCGTCAGGGCGCCTGATGGGTGGCCAGGCGCTTCGGGTCGAGAATGTGCACGTCGCGCTTGTCGATGCGCACCAGGCCGGCGGCCTCGAACTCGTGCAGCACGCGCGAAAAGTATTCCGGCGTCAGCGACAGGCGAGAGGCGATCGTCGCCTTGCTCGCCGGCAAGGTCACGGTGAAGGGTTCGCCCGAACGGCTGTCATCGCTGGCCATGTCGCGCAGCAGGTAGCCGATGACACGTTGCGCACCGCTGTGCAACGCATAGGCCTGAACGTCATGCACCAGACCGTGCAGCCGGCGCGAGATGCCGGCCAGCATGCGCAACGCGAAGCGCGGGTCGCGGCCGATCTCGTCGAGCACCACCTGCTTGCCGATGGTCAGCACCAGCGAATCGGCCAGCGCCTGCGCGTTCACGATGTAGGGCCGGTGGGTGAACATCAGCGCCTCGGCAAAACTCTGGCCCGGACCGACGATCTCGATCACCTTCTCCTGGCCGGCCTGCGACAGCACGAACAGCTTGACCTGCCCCGTGACCGTGACGTGGAAGGCCTCGCAGGGCTCGCCGACGCGGAACAACATGTCGCCGCGGCTCAGCCGCGCGCAGCTGCAGCCTTCGGCCAGGCGGTCGAGTTCATCGCCGCTCATTTCCTGAAACAGCGGCTGCAGCGACAGGTAGCGGGCAACATCAAAGCCGCTGGCGTGGTTGCGGTGGTCCAAGGCGTCGGTCCGGGTGGTGTTGCCGCATTCTCGCGCACGCAGCGGTGCGGCTTGTCCGGCAGGGCTGTCGCGGCCTAGCGATGGGTGGCCGACCTTCGATCAGTTGCCCGCGCGGTTGATCTCGTCGATCTGACGGTTCAGCGTCCAGTAGTCGTACAGGTAGCCCAGGCCGAAGAGCCCCGCCGTCAGCAGGTACAGCAGCCCGGTCGGCCACTTGCCCAGGTAGAAGCGGTGCAGGCCCAGCAGGCCGAGGAAGGTGAGCAGCAGCCAGGCCACGGAATAGTCGATGCGACCGGCCTGGAAGCGGAAGTCGGCCTGCCGGTCCATCGAGGGGATCAGGAACAGGTCGATCAGCCAGCCGATGCCCAGCAGGCCGAGCGTGAAGAACCAGATCGTGCCGGTGACCGGCCTGCCGTAGTAGAAGCGGTGCGAGCCGGTGAAGCCGAAAATCCACAGCAGGTAGCCGATGGTCTTGGAATGGGTGTCGCCTGTCATTGGTGTTTCCCGGCCAGCATGGCCTCGATGGTCTGTTGCACCGCCAGCGCTTCGGCATGGCCGGGCAGGCCGTGCGCACGGCCTTCGAGCAGCGACCTGCGGCGCACGAACCGGACGCATCGAGCGACCGCCGCGGATCCGGCCCCGCCGGTCCGCCAGTGGTGCCCGCAGCGAGGACGCTGTGGGCGCTCGTAGGCGAAGAACCGTCCGCTTCGGACTGTTCTTCGCCCGACTCGCCCCCCTTGAGGGCGCGCGCGCAGCGCGCAGGGGTGGTCCACTTCAGGCGCCCGCGGCCTGCTGGGCCCGCATCTTGGCGTTGATGTAGGCGCCGTGCGGCACGTGCAGCAGGTCGGAGATGCGCCACATCGTGTGGCGCTCGCGCTCGCTGAGGTGGCCGTCGGCATAGGCGACGCGCCACATGTACTCGACCATGCGCACCTTGGCTTCCATGTCGAAATGGGCGTTGATGTGCGAGGTGAACTCGAACCAGTCGGTGGCATCGCGCGCCGCCTGCTCGGCCAGCTCGATGAGCCGCGCGATCTCGTCGTCGGCCAGCGCGAACTTCGCGCGCAGTGCCTCGATCACCGCCAGCCGCTCGGCGCTGTCGAAGCCGGCGTCGGCGCGCATGACCTCCATCAGCATGACCGCGGTGGCCAGCTGCAACGTGTGTTCCACCGCCTGCGCGCCGGCCGCCGCCGGCGGCGGCTGCAGGGCGGAGAAGAGTTCCTTGATCGCGCGCAACATGCAGCCATTGCACCACAGCCGGCCGTCGCGACGGGTCGACCGATCGGCTACTCGACCACCTTGACGCGCTGCCCCGGCTTGGGCACGGCCTGCGCCCCGTAGACACCGTTGAGCAGCCGCAGCTGCTGCTCGGGCAACTCGGCCAACGGCGAGCTGCGCGCCAGCTGCGCAAAGCCGCCGGCCGGATAGGGCACGAGCTTCAGCCGCCAGGGCCGCGCCGCGGCACGGTCGGCCGCGCTCAGCGGGCGAAAACTCAGTTCGGCCTCGCGCAGCACGGGGCGGGCCCGGTCAAGCGCGGCCGCATCGCGTGCCAGCCGCGCCAGCAGGAAGACCTGCCCGCCCGGACCGCTGACAAGGGTGGCATCGAGCGTACCGACCTTGCCCTGGGCATCGCGCCGCCGGCCGACGAAATGCGTCGCCGCCAGGCTGCCGCCGAGCGTGAGTTTTTCGATGCGGCCGTCGGTGGCGCCCAGCCCCTGGCGCAGGATCGCCTCGTGGCTGGCGCCGGTCTTGCGCACCAGCTCCGCCGGCACCAGACGCATCAGCAGCGCGGCGTCGCGCGTGCCGTTGATCAGCAGCAGCTGCTCGCTGTCGTTGACGATGCGAAAGCCCTGCGGCGCGGTCATCGCGATGCCCAGCGGCTCGTGGAAGAACTGGCGTCCGCGCACCACGCCCTGCTCGCGGCCGTCGCCGAAGGTCAGGCCGTCGATGGCCTTCAGGTAGCGCTCGCGGCCTTCGTCCGCCCAGCCGGCGGGCTGGCCGTCGGCCAGGCGCTTGGCCGTGCTGCGGATCTGCTGCAGCCGCTGGTCGTTGCTGGGGTGCGAAGCCAGCCAGCCCGGCGCCGACGGCGCGTCGCGCCCCGCGGCCTTGGCCGCGTCGGCGGCATAGCGCTCCTGGTCCTTCAGCACCTGGATCACCTCGACCATGTGGGCCGGGTCGTAGTGGGTGCGCACCAGGTATTCGGCGCCGAGCTGGTCGGCCTGCAGCTCCTGGTCGCGGCTGTAGCTGGCGACCAGGCCGGCAGCCCCGACCTGGGCCGCGCCGCCGGCCGCCTGGGCGATGCCGGGCACGCCGGTGGCCATCTCGAGCAGCACCCCGCCCAGCGTGGCCAGCCCGACGCCGACGCCGGCACCGGCCTGGCGCGTCGCCTGCTGCGCGCCGTGGCGCGCGGTGACATGGCCGATCTCGTGGCCCAGCACGCCCGCCAGTTCGGCCTCGCTGTCCAGGTAGGCCATCAGGCCGCGCGTGACGTAGATGTAGCCGCCGGGCAGCGCGAAGGCGTTGACCTCGGGGCTGTCGAGCACGGTGAAGCTCCACTTCAGCTGTGCGCGGTGCGAAGCCGCGGCGAGCTTCTGGCCGACGCCGGCGACGTAGGCCTGCAGCGCGGCGTCCTGGACCACGCCGTATTCCTTGATCACCTCCTGGTGCGCCTTGGCGCCTTCGGCGATCTCGGTCTTCTCGTCCATCACCGTCAGCTCGCGCTGGCCGCTGACCGGGTTGGTGACGCTGGCGCAGGCGGCCAGCAGCAGCGTGGCCAGCAGCAGGATCGGGGAGCGGGTCTTCATCGGCCGGAAGGGTAGCGCAGCAGCCGGGGCCGCAGGAAGGGTGCAGGAATGCGCGCCGGACCGGTGTGCGCCGAGCCGGCCGCCCGGCAGGCCGCTACAGTCGCAAGCCGCCATGCCCACACCCGCCCAAGTCGACGCGCTGGCCGAACTGCTGGTCACGCGCACCCCCATCGTCGTCATCGAGAGCCACGACGAGCGCCGGGTCACGGCGCTGTTCGCGCTGCTGGCGCAGCGCGGCAAGCGCGAGGTCTGGCAGTGGTCGGCCAGCCGCGGCCTGCGCGTGGCGCACAACCTGCGCCTGGAATTGACGGAGATGGCCAGCGGCGCGCTCGGCAGCGATGCCTCGACCACGCGCGAGCTGCCCGCCGCGCTGACGGCGGTGGAGCAGCTCAAGGGCGATGCGCTGGTGCTGCTGCTGGACATCCACCCCTACCTGTCGAACCCGGTGACCACGCGCGCGCTCAAGGAGCTGGCGCTGCGCACCGAAGCGCGCGGCCTGCAGCTGGTGTTCACCGGCCACGACATCGACCTGCCCGAGGAGCTGGCGCCCTACGCCAGCCGCTTCGCGCTGGAACCGATGACGCTCGAGCGCGTCAAGGCGCTGTTCAACGAGGAGCTGCAGGCGCGCCGAGCGCACAGCGGTGCCGATCTGTCGGGCGAGCGCGCCGTGCTCGATTCGCTGATGCGCCACATGGTCGGCCTGCCCGAAGCCTCGGTGCGGCACATGGTGCGCAGCACGCTCGGCGACGGCCGCATCTGCACGGCAGACCTGGCGCGCGTGCTGGCGCTGAAGCGCGAGGTGATGGGCGCGGCCGAACTGCTGGTGTTCGAGCAGAACCTGCCGGCGATGGACCAGGTGGCCGGCATGAAGGCGCTGAAGCGCTGGCTGCTGCTGCGCCGCGAGGCCTTCCTGGACGGCGCCGCCTCGGGCCTGCCGCCGCCGCGCGGCGTGCTGCTGCTGGGCGTGCAGGGCGCCGGCAAGAGCCTGGCGGCCAAGGCCATCGCGTCGAGCTGGCGCGTACCACTGTTCCGCATGGACTTCGGCGCGCTGTTCGACAAGTTCCAGGGCGAGAGCGAACGCAAGCTGCGCGAGGCGCTGCGCGTGGCCGACGCGATGCAGCCCTGCGTGCTGTGGATGGACGAGGTGGAAAAGGGCTTGTCCAGCGGCAGTGGCGACGGCGACAGCGGCGCCGGCCAGCGCATGCTGGGCACGCTGCTCACCTGGATGGCCGAGCGCCGCTCCAGCGTGTTCCTGGTGGCCACCGCCAACGACATCGAAAGGCTGCCGCCGGAGCTGATGCGCAAGGGCCGCTTCGACGAGATCTTCTTCGTCGACCTGCCGGACGCGGCCACGCGCGAGGCGATCTTCAGGATCCACCTCGATCGCCACCGCATCGACGCGCAGGCGCCGGATCTGTCGGCGCTGGCCGCGGCCAGCGAGGGCTTTGCAGGCGCCGAGATCGAAGCCGCCGTGCTGGCGGCGCGCTACGAAGCCCATGCGCTCGGCCAGGGCGCCGCCGTGGCCCATGTGCAAGCGGAGCTGGCGCGCACCCGGCCGCTGTCGGTGACACGCGCCGAGGCGATCGAGGCCCTGCGCTCATGGGCGCGCGGCCGCACGGTCGGCGCGGACTGAGGCTGGGGCGGCCCCAGTCCCGCGTCTTCGCGTGGCTCAGATCAGAGCGCGGCGTCCTTGAGCTTCTTCAGCGCACGGGTCTTGATCTTGACCGTGGCCGGCTTGGCGGCAAACACGCGCTCCTGCTTGGTGAAGGGGTCGATGCCGGTGCGCTTCTTCTTGGCCGGCACGTTGACGACGTTGACTTTCAGCAGGCCCGGCAGTGTGAAGGAGCCCAGGCCCTTCTTGTGGACCGACGCCAGGAGGGTCGCCTCGAGCGAGGCGATGACGGCCTTGACGGCCTTGGCGTCGACCGCCGACACCTGGGCCAGGTGCGTGATCAGGCTGGACTTGTTGAACGCGTCCTTGATCGGCTTGATGCTCGCCACGGTCTTGGCCGGCACTGCCGGCTTGGTGGTGACGGCGGCCTTCTTGGCCGGTGCCTTGGTCGTAGTCTTCTTTGCAGTTGCCATCGGGTCTGTAGTCCTGAGAATTGAGAGATGCCCGAGACTTTCGGGCCGGGCGGATTCTAGGTGCGGCTGCCGGGTCCGCGAGGACGCGGCTGCGAAAGGCTTCTTCAGCTCGCCAGCGACACCCAGCGCGCGCCCTCGCGGTGGCTGCGCAGCACGGCCTCGATGAAGGCCATGCCCGCCAGTCCATCGTCCAGGCCCGGCAGGTGTACGCCGGCATCGCCGCGCCAGGCGCGCGCGAAGTCCCGGTACAACTGGGCGAAGGCTTCCAGATAACCCTCGGGGTGGCCCACCGGAATGCGGTTGCCCGCGGCCACCGCGTCGCTCATCGGCGGCAGGCCGCGGCGCAGCATCCGCGCGGGTTCACCTTGCGGCGCCAGGCACAGCACTTCGGGCTGTTCCTGATCGAAGTGCAGCGACGCCCGCGTGCCGTACACGCGCAGGCGCAGGCCGTTGCGGCTGCCGCTGGCCACCTGGCTGGCCCAGAGCATGCCGCGCGCGCCGCCTTCGAAACGCAGCATCGCCTGCACGTGGTCGTCGAGCACGCGGCCGGGCACGAAGGTCGACAGCTCGGCCGCCAGCTCGCGCACCTTCAGGCCCGAGACGAAGCCCGCCAGGTGATAGGCGTGCGTGCCGATGTCACCCAGCGCGCCGGCCGGCCCGGCCTGATCGGGGTCGGCGCGCCACGCGGCCTGCTTGTTGCCCTGGCGCTCCAGCGGCGCGCTCAGCCAGTCCTGCGCGTACTCCACCTGCACGATGCGCAGCTCGCCCAGCTCGCCGGCGGCCACCAGCTCGCGCGCCTGGCGCACCATCGGGTAGCCGCTGTAGGTGTGGGTCAGCAGGAACAGCAGGCCGCGCTCGCGCACGCAGCGCGCCAAGGCCTCGGCCTCGGCCAGCGAGGTGGCCAGCGGCTTGTCGCAGATCACGTGGATGCCCTGCTCCGCGAAGGCTCGCGCCACCGGCACGTGCAGGTGGTTGGGCGTGACGATGGCCACCGCATCGATGCCGTCGGCGCGCTGCGCCTCGGCGCGCGCCATCTCGGCATAGTCGGCATAGCTGCGCTGCGGCGCGATGCGCAGCTGCGCGGCGCTGGCGTGCGCGCGCTCGGGCGTGGACGACAGCGCGCCGGCGACGAGTTCGAACTCGTCGTCCAGCCGCGCGGCGATGCGGTGCGCGGCACCGATAAAGCTGCCTTCGCCGCCGCCGACCATGCCCAGGCGGATGCGCCGCGTCGCGCGGTCGTCGCTCATGCCGGGCCCCTGTCCAGCCCCAGCAGCGCGGACAGCGTCGCCGCGTCGCCGGCGCTGGCGGCAAAGTCGTCGAAGGCGCGCTCGGCCACGCGGATGATGTGCTCGCGGATGAAGACCGCGCCTTCGCGCGCGCCGTCTTCGGGGTGCTTGAGGCAGCACTCCCATTCGAGCACGGCCCAGCCGGGGTAGTCGTACTGCGCCATCTTCGAGAAGATGGCCTTGAAGTCGACCTGCCCGTCGCCCAGCGAGCGGAAGCGCCCCGCGCGCTCGATCCAGTTGCTGAAGCCGCCGTACACGCCCTGCCTGCCGCTGGGGCGGAACTCCGCGTCCTTCACGTGGAAGGCGCGGATGCGCGGGTGGTAGTGGTCGATGAAGGCCAGGTAGTCGAGCTGCTGCAGCACGAAGTGGCTCGGGTCGTAGAGGATGTTGGCGCGCGGGTGCTGGCCCACCGCGTCGAGGAAGCGCTCGAAGCTGACGCCGTCGTGCAGGTCCTCGCCGGGATGCAGCTCGTAGCACACATCCACGCCCGCGTCGTCGAAGGCATCGAGCACCGGACGCCAGCGCTTCGCCAGCTCGGCGAACGCGGCCTCCACCAGGCCCGGCGGGCGCTGCGGCCACGGATACAGGTAGGGCCAGGCGAGCGCGCCCGAGAACGACGCGTGCGCCTGCAGGCCCAGGCGCTTCGACGCCTTTGCCGCCATCAGCAGCTGTTCGTGCGCCCATGCGGTGCGTGCGGCGGGGTTGCCGCGCACCTGCGGCGCGGCGAAGGCGTCGAACTGCAGGTCGTAGGCCGGGTGCACGCACAGCAGCTGGCCCTGCAGGTGGGTCGACAGCTCGCTCACCTGCAGGCCGTGCGCGGCGAGCCGGCCCTTGACCTCGTCGCAGTACGCGTCGCTGCTGGCGGCGCGTTCCAGGTCGAAGATCGCCGCGTCCGACGTGGGGATCTGCACCCCCTTGTAGCCGAGCGAAGCGGCCCATGCCGCCAGCCCGTCGAGCGAATCGAAGGGCGCGGCCGGGCCGATGAACTGGGCCAGGAAGATCCCGGGTCCCTGGATCGTCTTCATGCGGATCCTCCTGGCTATGCGGACTTCAGAACGGCGAGTCGGGGAAGTAGAAGTCCTTGGCGTTGTCCTTGGTGATCAGCACCGAGGGCACGATGGTCGAGGCCGGCAGCTTGTCGCCCTTCTGGCGCGCCAGCGCGGTCATCTTGATGGCGTCGTAGAGGAACTTGGGCGAGTACGACACGTTGGCCTGGATCAGCGGGTTGCTGCCGTCCATCAGCGTCTTCACCATGGTCTTGGCGCCGGCGCCGCCGAACACGATCTTGATGTCCTTGCGCTTGGCCTGCTCGATGGCGCGCAGCACGCCGTAGGCCATGTCGTCGTCGGCCGCCCACACCGCGTCGATCTCCTTGAAGCGCGTCAGGAAGTCCTGCATCACCTTGAAGGCGTCGTCGCGGTTCCAGTTGCCGTGCTTGGCGTCCAGCACCTTGATGCCGGGGTAGTTCTTCATCACCGCGTTGAACGCGTCCATGCGCTCGTTGTCGATGGTGGTGGGGATGCCGCGCAGCGCGACGATGTTGCCCTTGCCGCCGAGGAACTTCGCCAGGTACTCGGCCGGCACCTTGCCGAAGGCCGTGTTGTCGCCCGAGACGTAGGCGTCCTGTCCGCTGGTGTCGGTGAGGCCGCGGTCGACCACCGTCACGTACACGCCCTTGGCCTTGACCTGCTGCACCGGGCGCGTGAGCGCGGCGGATTCGAAGGGCAGGATCACCAGCGAGTCGATCTTGGTCGCGGTGACCAGGTCCTGCAGCTGGTTGGCCTGCTCCGGCGCGCCGCTGGCGGTCTTGATCGTGACCTTGATGTTGGGGTCCTTCTCGAGCTCCTTCTTGGCCTCGTTGGCCCAGTACACCAGGCCGGCGGCGAAGCTGTGGGTGGCGGCCGGGATGGC
>CAYUPF010000005.1:13875-16347 GCA_964446545.1 uncultured Rubrivivax sp. | reverse complement strand
GCGGCCACGGCGGCCAGCGCGAGCAGACGGGAACGGTACTTCATGGGTGTCTCCTTGAGGTGGTGGGACTGACGGGAAGGGGCCTTCGGGCCCTAGGGACGCCGCCGCTGCATGAATGCGACGGCGATGATCACGAAACCCTGCACCGCCGCGTTGAGGTACACGCTGATGATGCTGGTGAGGTTGAGGATGTTGCTGATGACCGACAGCAGGATGGCGCCGACGACGGTGCCGCCGATGCTGCCCGCGCCGCCGCGCAGCGCGGTGCCGCCGACGATCACCGCGGCGATGGCTTCCAGCTCCCACAGCAAGCCGGTGGTGGGCGAGGCCGAGCCCAGCCGCGGCACGTACAGCAAGGTGGCGATGCCCACGCACACGCCGAGCAGCGTGTAGGTCAGCACCTTGATGCGGTCCACGTCCACCGCGGCGTAGCGCGCCACCTGTTCGTTGGAGCCGATGGCCTGCACGTAGCGGCCGTAGGCCGTGCGGTTGAGCAGCAGCGCGCCGGCGATGGCCACCAGCGCGAACACCCACACCGGGATCGGGATGCCCAGCAGGCTGCCGTAGTACACCGGGCCGTAGACGTCGGCCAGCTCGTTGTCGAGCGCGAGCGCGCCGCCGTCGGCGAAGTAGGTGAGGTACGCGCGGAAGATGCCCAGCGTGCCCAGCGTGACGATGAAGGGCTCGATGCGCCCGCGCGTGATCAGCAGGCCGTGCGCCAGGCCGAACAGCGCGCCCAGCAGCACCGCCGCGCCCATGCCCGCCATCACCACCGCCGCCGGCGGCCAGCCCAGCGGCGCGATGCGGTTCATCAGCAGGATGGTCACGCCGGCGATCAGCGCGGCCATCGAGCCCACCGACAGGTCGATGCCGCCCGAGATGATGACGAAGCACATGCCCACGGCGATGATGCCGATGAACGCGGTGCGCGTGAGCACGTTCAGCGCGTTGTCCAGCGTGGCGAACTCGCGGTTCAGCAAGGTGCCGGCGATGCACAGCAGCAGCAGCCCCAGCAACGGGCCGACGGCTGGCAGGCGCAGCGCGCGTTTCGGCGCGGCGGCGGGCGCCGCGATGGCCTCAGTGCGTTCCGGTGGCATGGGCGATCAGCTCCTGTTCGTTCAACTGCCGGGCCGACAGCGTGGCCTGCAGGCGGCCGGCGCGCATCACCGCGACGCGGTGGCACAGGCCGATCAGTTCCATCAGTTCGGACGAGATCACCACCACCGCGTGGCCGGCGTCGGCCAGGCGGCGGATCAGCGCGTAGATCTCGCGCTTGGCGCCGATGTCCACGCCGCGCGTGGGCTCGTCCAGCACCACCACGCGCGGGCCCGGGTGCAGCACCTTGGCCAGCGCGAGCTTCTGCTGGTTGCCGCCCGACAGCGAAGCCGCGCTCACCTCTATCGAGCCGCAGCGTATGCCGAACTCGCGCACCGCTTGTTCCAGCGCGGCGGTCTCGCTGGCGCGGCGCAGCCAGGGGCGCGCATGGCGCTGCAACGCCATCAAGGTGAGGTTCTCGCGCAGGCCGAAGCGCAGGTGCAGGCCGCGGCCCTTGCGGTCCTCGCTGAGGTAGGTGAGCCCGGCGTCGGCCGCCGCGCGCGGCGAGCGCGGCAGCAGCGCGCGGCCCGCCAGCTGCACGGCCTTGGCGCTGCGTTCGCGCAGGCCGAGCAGGCCTTCGAACAACTCGGTGCGGCCCGCGCCCACCAGGCCGGCGAAGCCGAAGATCTCGCCGGCGCGCACCTCGAAGCTGACGCGCTGCGCCCAGCCGGGCACGCTCAGCTCCTGCACCGCCAGCAGCACCGGCGCGCCGGCCGGCACCTCGCTGCGCGGCGGGTACAGGTCGGCGAGTTCGCGGCCGACCATCAGGTTGGCCATCTGCGCGCGCGTCAGCGTCGCCGTGGGCTGCTGCGCCACCAGGCGGCCGTCGCGCATCACGATCACCTCTTCGGTGATGCGCTCCACCTCGTCGAGCTTGTGCGAGATGAAGACGATGCTCACGCCTTCGGCCTTGAGGCGCGCCACCAGCTCGAACAGCCGCCCGGTCTCGCCCGGCGTGAGCGTGGCGGTGGGCTCGTCCATGATCAGCACGCGCGCCTGGCGCGACAGCGCCTTGGCGATCTCCACCAGCTGGCGCTCGGCGACGATGAGCTCGCGCACGCGCGTGTCGGGGTCGACCTTGTGCAGGCCCACGTCGTCGAGCACGCGGCGCGCGACGGCGCGCATCGCGGCGTCGTCCAGCCACCAGCCGCGCCGCTTCTCGTGGCCGAGGAAGATGTTCTGCCCCACCGTCAGGTCCTCGGCCAGGTTGAACTCCTGGTGGATCAGCACGATGCCCTCGGCCTCGGCCGCGCGCGGGCCGTCGAAGTGCAGCACGCGGCCGTTGATGCGCAGCTCGCCCTCGCTGGGCGACTCGTAGCCCGCGGCGATCTTCATCAGCGTGGACTTGCCCGCGCCGTTCTCGCCGAGCAGGCCGTA
>CAYUPF010000005.1:12503-13775 GCA_964446545.1 uncultured Rubrivivax sp. | reverse complement strand
CGGCGCAGGCTTTCCTGCATGGCGAGCACGCCCGCGCCGATGAGCCCGGCGCGGTCGCCCAGCGGCGTGTACTGGATCTCCAGGTGCCGCGTGGACAGCGCCAGCGAGCGGTGGTACACGCTCTGGCGCACGGCGGCCAGGAACAGCGGCCCGACGCGCGTGATGCCGCCGCCGATGAACACGTGCGACGGGTTGAAGAAGTTCACCACCGAGGCCAGCATCTGCCCGACGTGGGCGCCCGAGCGCTGCACCACCTGGTTGGCCGCCATGTCGCCGGCGCGGCTGGCCTCGGCCACGTCCTGCAGGCGCAAGGGCCCGCGCTCGGCGATCAGCCGCGCCAGCCGCGGGCTGTGGCCGGCCTCGGCGGCCTCGGTGGCCATGCGCGCGATCGCCGGGCCCGCGGCCATGGCCTCGACGCAGCCCAGGTTGCCGCAGTGGCAGCGCGGGCCCTCGGGCACCACGCAGATGTGGCCCACGTCGCCGGCGGAGCCGTTGGCGCCGCGGTAGACCTGCCCGTGGCAGACCACGCCGCAGCCGATGCCGGTGCCCACCTTCACGACCAGGAAGTTCTGCAGAGCGCGCTGCATGCGCCAGAGCTCGCCGAGCGCCATCACGTTGACGTCGTTGTCCACGAACACCGGCGCGCTGAAGTCGGCCGCCATGTCGTCGCGGATCGAATAGGCGTCCCATGCCGGCATCAGCGGCGGGTTGACGAGCTGGCCGCTGTCGAAGTCCACCGGGCCGGGCAGGCCGATGCCGATGGCGATGACCTGGCGCGGGTTGACGCCGCACTGCACCAGCAGCTCGCGCATCAGCGAGCGGATGCGCGCCAGCACCGGCACCGGGCCGTCGCGCACGTCGGCCGGCTCGCTGTGGTGCGCGAGCACGGCCAGGTCGGGGCTGAGCACGCCGACCTCCAGGCCGGTGGCGCCCACGGCCACGCCGATGAGCACGCCCAGGCTGCGGCTCAGGCGCAGCGTCTCGGCGCGGCGCCCTCCGGTGCCGACCTGCTCGCCGGTCTGTTCCAGCAGGCCCTGCTCCAGCAGCTCGGCCACGGCCGC
Organism: uncultured Rubrivivax sp.; assembly: GCA_964446545.1. Taxonomy (GTDB): domain Bacteria; phylum Pseudomonadota; class Gammaproteobacteria; order Burkholderiales; family Burkholderiaceae_C; genus Rubrivivax. The sequence continues at coordinate 12,714 of CAYUPF010000005.1, read as the reverse complement.
GTTGGCGCGGCTCTTGGAGAACGAGGACGCCGCGGCGAGCGCGTCGCGCGAGATGCCGCTCGCCCAGAACACGTGGTCGAGCAGCGTCTTTTCGCCGTTCTTCAGGCCTTTCCAGCTCACGCTTGTCTCCACTGCCCGCTCTTCGGCATGGCATTGCGGCGGATGGTAGTTGGTCGAATTCGACCCGAACAGATCGAACTTAGACCTAATT
>CAYUPF010000005.1:3927-12403 GCA_964446545.1 uncultured Rubrivivax sp. | reverse complement strand
CCGGCGTTGGCCTGGGCGGTCACGCGTGTGCAGTGGTAGGCCGTGCTGGGCTCGAACCAGCGACCAAAGGATTCCGGTTGGTGCCCATTTCTGGACTCCCTGGACTATGCCTTCGCCTTGGGCCCTTGGGCCTGTAGGCGGGCGCCGTCTAGTCTCTACACCTTCCCCTCGCGGGGCTTGGCTCGGCGTTGCCTTGTGCCTTGCGGCCGTCAGGGTTCGCCGAATTTGACGCCATTCACTCGGGCGCTTTCGCCTCCCGGTGCACAACTTTCGCTATGAGTCCTCTGCTCTAACCAACTGAGCTAACGGCCCGCCGCGCCGGCATTGTAGGAGCGCTACCTGTGGCTCAGCGCGTTGCCCACCAGCCGGGCCGTGATGTCGACGATCTGGATCATGCGTTCGTAGGCCATGCGCGTGGGCCCGATCACGCCCAGCGTGCCGACGACGCGGCCATCCACCTCGTAGGGCGCGGTCACCACCGACAGCTCCTCGAAGGGCACGACATGGCTCTCGCCGCCGATGTAGATGCGCACGCCCTCGGCGCGGCTGCTGACGTCGAGCAGGCGCATCAGTTCGGTCTTCTGCTCGAACACGTCGAACAGCTTGCGCAAGCTGCCCATGTCGTTGCCGAAGGCGGGCACGTCCAGCAGCTTGCGTTCGCCGCTGACCACCACCTGCTCGGTGCTCTCGGCCAGCGCGTCGCTGCCGGCCTGCACCGCGGCCTGCATCAGCGCGGCGATCTCGCCGCGCAGCGCCTCGATCTCGTGCTTCAGCCGCTCGCGCACCTCCTCGATGCTGAGGCCGGCGTAGTGCAGGTTCAGGTAGTTGGTGGCCTCGACCAGCTCGCTTTGCGTGTAGTCGCGGGCGGTGAAGATCACTCGGTTCTGCACGTCGCCGTCGGGCGCCACCAGGATGACGAGCACGCGCCGTTCGCCCAGGCGCAGGAACTCGATGTGGTGGAAGACGCTGGCCTTGCGCGGCGCGGTGACCACGCCGACGAAGTTGGACAGGCTGGACAGCAGGCTCGCCGCCTGGGCGATGACACGCTGCGGCTGGTCGGGGTGCAGCTGCTCGCGCACCGCCGCCATCTCGGGCGGCACCTCGGCCAGGTTGACCGGCCGCGCGGTGAGCATGGTGTCGACGAACAGCCGGTAGCCGCGCGCGGTGGGGATGCGCCCGGCGCTGGTGTGCGGGCTGGCGATCAGCCCCAGCTCCTCCAGGTCGGCCATGACGTTGCGGATGGTCGCCGGCGACAGCTCCAGCCCGCTGGCGCGCGACAAGGTGCGCGAACCTACCGGCTGGCCCTCGGCGATGTAACGCTCGACCAGGGCCTTGAGCAGGGTTCTTGCGCGCTCGTCCAGCATGTTTTTCATTGTACGGACCGGCCTGCGCACGCCGCGCCCGGCGATGGCCCCTATGGTGTAATGGATCGCATGCCGACGCGCTTTCGTCACGCTGCCATCGTGGGCAAGTACCAGGCCCACGGCATCCGGCCGCTGCTCGAAGAGATCGCGCAGTACATGGTGCGGCTGGGGCTGGAGGTGTCCTTCGACGCCGCCACCGCGCTGAACACCGGCGTCACCGATTACGAGGCGCTGTCGCCGGCCGAGATGGGCGAGCGCTGCGACCTGGCGGTGGTGGTCGGCGGCGACGGCACCATGCTCGGCATCGCGCGCGAACTGGCGCGCCACAACCTGCCGCTGGTGGGCATCAACCAGGGGCGGCTGGGCTTCATCACCGATGTGCCGCTGGCGCACTACCGCGAGACGCTGGAAAGCATGGTCGCCGGCGACTACGAAGAAGAGCACCGCACGATGATCGAAGGCGGTGTCTGGCGCGACGGCGACAAGATCTTCGACGGCCTGTCGCTGAACGAGGTGGTGGTCAGCCGCGGCGCCACCGCCAGCATGGTCGAGTTGCGCATCGACATCGGCGACGAATTCGTCGCCAACCTGCGCGCCGACGGGCTGATCATCGCCTCGCCCACCGGCAGCACCGCCTACGCGCTGTCGGCCGGCGGGCCGATCATGCATCCGGGCATCGCCGGGCTGCTGCTGGTGCCGATCGCCTCGCACACGCTGTCGAACCGGCCGATCGTGCTGCCCGACCAGGGCGAGATCCGCATCGAGGTGGTGGCCGGGCGCGACGCTTCGGCCAACTTCGACATGCAAAGCCTGGCCAGCCTGCTGCACGGCGACCAGGTGCGCGTGCAGCGTTCGGCGCACAAGGTGCGTTTCCTGCACCCGCGCGGCTGGAGCTACTACGCCACGCTCAGGCGCAAGCTGCGCTGGCATGAGGGTGTGGTCTGACGCCATGCTGCGGCGCCTGACTCTGCGGGACGTGGTCATCGTCAGCCAGCTCGAGGTGGAACTCGACGCCGGCTTCTCGGTGTTGACCGGCGAGACCGGCGCCGGCAAGTCCATCCTCATCGACGCGCTGCAGCTGGCGCTGGGCGGCCGCGGCGATGCCGCGCTGGTGCGCGAAGGCTGCGCGCGCGCCGAGGTCACGGCCGAATTCGATGCGCCGCCTGCGCTGGCCGGCTGGTTGGACGAGGCCGGCTTCGAGCATGGCGGCGACAGCTTGCTGCTGCGCCGCAGCATCGATGCCCAGGGCAAGAGCCGCGCCTGGATCAACGGCAGCCCGGCCACCGTGAGCCAGCTGCGCGAGGCCGGCGAGCAGCTGGTCGACATCCACGGCCAGCATGCGTGGCAGAGCCTGACGCGGCCGGCCGCGGTGCGCGCGCTGCTCGACGAACAGGCCGGCGCCGACACCACCGCGCTGGCGTCGTCATGGCAGGCCTGGAAGGCGGCCGAGGCGGCGCTGGCCGATGCCCGCGCCCGCGGCGAGACGCTGCAGCGCGAGCGCGAGCGCCTGGCCTGGCAGATCGCCGAAGTCGACAAGCTCGCCCCCGGCGATCACGAATGGGACGAACTGAATGCCGAGCACCAGCGCCTGGCGCACGCGCAGTCGCTGCTGGACGGCGTGCGCGCGGCGCTGCTGGCACTGTCCGACGCCGAACCGGCGGCCGACGCACTGGCCGGCCAGGCCATCGATGCGCTGCAGGAACTGACCCGCTACGACAGCCAGCTCGAAGCCGTCGTCGAGGTGCTGCAAGGCGCGCAGGCGCAGCTGCAGGACGCGGCGCACAGCCTGCACGCCTATCTGGGCCGCAGCGAACCCGACCCGGCGCGGCTGGCCGAGCTGGACGCGCGGCTGTCGGCCTGGCTGTCGCTGTCGCGTCGCTACCGGCGAGCGCCGGCCGAGCTGCCTGCACTGCTGGCCGGCTGGAAGGACGAACTGCGCAGTCTCGATGCCGCCACCGACCTGGCCGCGCTGGAAGCCACACAGCAAAGCACGCAGGCCGCATGGCGCGCCGAGGCGCAGCGCGTGGGCAAGCTGCGCCGTGCCGCGGCGCCCAAGCTGTCGGCCGCGGTGACGCAGGCGATGCAGCAGCTGGGCATGGACGGTGGTCGCTTCGAGGTGTCGCTGCAGCCCACCGAGGCGCCGCAGCCCTTCGGCCTGGAGAGCATCGAGTTCCTGGTCGCCGGCCATGCCGGCAGCAGCCCGCGGCCGCTGGCCAAGGTGGCCTCGGGCGGCGAGCTGTCGCGGCTGGCGCTGGCCATCGCCGTCAGCACCCGCCGCAGCGGCGCATCGGTGCCGACGCTGATCTTCGACGAGATCGACGCCGGCGTGGGCGGCAACGTCGCCTACCAGGTGGGCCGGCTGATGAAGCAGCTGGGCAGCCGCAGCCAGGTGCTGGCGGTCACGCACCTGGCGCAGGTGGCGGCCTGTGCCGACCATCATTTCGTGGTGACGAAGGCACTGCAGGGCACGGCCACGGTCAGCGACGTGCAGCCGGTGGCCGGCGAGGCCCGCGTCGGCGAGGTGGCGCGCATGCTCGGCGGCGAACGGCTCACGGGCACCAGCCGCGCCCATGCCGAAGCCATGCTCGGCGGCGTCGCCGAAATGCCGGCGCGCAGCGCGCACAAGCAGCGATGAGCAGCGAGCCAGTACGCATCGAACGGCGTGCCGTGCCCCGCGACGGCGACGCAGTGGGCACGGCCGCCGACCGCCGCGAAGTGGTGCTGATCACCGGCATCTCCGGCTCGGGCAAGTCGGTGGCGCTGCACGCGCTGGAGGACGCCGGCTTCTTCTGCGTCGACAACCTGCCGCCGGAGATGCTGCGCGAGTTCATCCGCCTGGAACACGGCCGCCTGACACACCGCGTGGCGGTGGCGGTGGACGTGCGCAATGCCGCCGCGCTGCCGCAACTGGTGCCGCTGATCCACGAGCTGCAGCGCGAGGGCGTGCACATCCGTTCGCTGTTCCTCGACGCCAGCACCGATGCGCTGCTGCGGCGTTTTTCCGAAACGCGCCGGCCGCACCCGCTGTCGGCCGGCGGCGGTGACATCTCGCGCGTGCTCACCGACGCCATCGAGCTGGAGCGCGAGCTGCTGGCCGCGCTGCGCGAGGTCTCCACCGTCATCGACACCAGCCAGCTGCGCCCGGCGCAGCTGCGCCACTGGGTGCGCGACCTGGTCGGCGCGCGCGGCACGGCGTTGACGCTGGTGTTCGAGTCCTTCGCCTTCAAGTTCGGCGTGCCGCTGGATGCGGACTTCGTCTTCGACGTGCGCGTGCTGCCCAACCCGCACTACATCCGCGAGCTGCGGCCACTGACCGGGCGCGATGCGCCGGTGGCCGCCTACCTGGAGGCCCAGCCCGACGCGATGGAGATGCTGGACCAGATCGAGGCCTTCCTGCGCCGCTGGATCGCCGCCTTCGAGGACGACCAGCGCAGCTACCTCACCGTGGCCATCGGCTGCACCGGCGGCCAGCACCGCTCGGTGTTCCTGAGCGAGGCGCTGGCGCGGCGCTTCGCCGCGCGCGGCGCCACGCTGGTGCGGCACCGCGAACTGGACGCGCGCGAATGAGCGGGGACGAGCACATCGCCGCGCTGCCGCTGTTCCCGCTGCGCTCGGTGCTGTTCCCCGGCGGGCTGCTGGCGCTCAAGGTCTTCGAGGCGCGCTACCTGGACCTGGTGGCCGAATGCCTGCGCCACCAGCAGCCCTTCGGCGTGGTCTGCCTGCTGCAAGGCGGCGAGGTGCGCGCGGACAAGACGGCCGCGGTGCGCTTCGAAAACACCGGCGTGCTGGCACGGCTGGACGACGTGGACGGCGAGCAGCCCGGCGTGCTGCGCGTGCGCTGCACCGGCACGCGGCGCTTCCGCCTCGAAGGCGCCGCCGTGCCGCAGGCCGACGGCCTGTGGGTCGGCCACGCCGAGTTGCTGCCCGACGACGAAGCACTGCCGCCAAGCCCCGGGCACCAGCCCAGCGTGCAGGCGCTGGCCAATGCCATCGCCACGCTCAAGGCGCAGGGCGCCGAGCCCTTCAATCTGCCGCACCGGCTGGACGATGCCGGCTGGGTGGCCAACCGCTGGTGCGAGATCCTGCCCATCTCGCTGAGCGCCAAGCAGAAGCTGATGGAGCTGGACGACCCGCAGCTGCGCCTGCAGCTGGTGCACGACTACCTGCGCGGCAAGGGCGTGGTCAGCGGCTGAGCAGCCTGCGCAGCGGCGCCGGCAGGCCCATCTGCAGCGCCTGCTCCTCGCTCACCCAGCGCCCCGGCGGCAACAGCGCGGTCAGCGCGTCCAGGCGCCGCGCCGACAGCCGCGCCGGCAGCTGCCAGCGCAACGGCTGCAGCCTCCAGTCGAAATGTGTCAGCGCATGGTCGATGATCGGCAATGTCTCGCCGCGGCCGGGCCAGCCGGCTAGCCGCTGCCACAACAGGTCCAGCGTCTCGAACTCCGGCAGGCTCCACAGCCCCGCCCACACGCCGGGCTCGGGGCGCTGCACCAGCCACAGCCGCTCGCCCTGTGCCAGCCACAGCAGCGCATGTGCACGCGTGCCGCGCTTCATCCGGCGGATCTTCACCGGGTAGGCCTCGGGCCGGCCTTCGCGGCGGGCGACGCACAGCGTCGCCAGCGGACAGCGCTCGCACGCGGGCTTGCGCGCGGTGCACAGCGTGGCGCCCAGGTCCATCAGCCCTTGCGTGTAGTGCTCGACGCCCTGTTCGGGCACCAGCGCCTGCGCCTGCCGCCACAACGCCTGCTCGTTGGCAGAGCGCGACAGATCGGCATCGAAGCCCAGCGCGCGGCCAAGCACGCGCTTGACGTTGCCGTCGAGGATGGCGATGCGTTCGCCCCAGCAGAAGGCCGCGATCGCCGCGGCGGTGGAACGCCCGATGCCCGGCAGCTGCGCCAGCGCCTGGCTGCTGGGCGGAAAGACGCCCCCATGTTCGCGCTGCACCACCTGCGCGCAGCGGTGCAGGTAACGTGCGCGGCTGTAGTAGCCCAGCCCGCTCCACAGCGCCAGCACATCGTCCAGCGGTGCCTCGGCCAGCGCGCCCAGCGTCGGAAAGCGCTGCAGGAAACGCGCGTAGTAGTCCAGCACCGTGGCCACCTGCGTCTGCTGCAGCATGATCTCGGACAGCCAGACGCGGTAGGGGTCGCGGCTGTCCTGCCAGGGCAGGCCCTGGCGGCCGAACTGCTGGCGCCAGCGCAGCACGCGCTGCGCGATGTCGCGCCGGGGCATCAGTGCGCGCTGCTGCGCAAGAGCTCGGCGGGCTCGGCCTCGGCCGCGCCGGGCGTGGCCTGCGTGCCGGCCAGCACCTGCTCGACCAGCGAATCCAGCCGCCATTGCAGCCCGGCCAGGCGCTTGTCCTGCTGTTCGACCTCGGCGATGCGCTGTTCCAGCTCGCCCGAGGCCGACTGGATGCGCTGCAGCGCCTCGTGCCGGTGCGTGAAGGCGCGGCGCCGCTCGCGCAGCTGCTGCTCGATCTGCGCCGACGCGGCCTTGCTCCACAACTCGACCTCGCCGGCGGCGTTTTCGAAGACCACGCGCAGCTTGGACAGCAGCATGCGCTGGAACTGCTCCATGAAGCTGGGGCTGGCCAGGCGCCAGGCCTGCACCGGGCCGAGGTAGCGGCCGTAGCTGCGTTCGATCAGGTCCAGCTCCTCGACGAAGCGTTCGAGCTGCGGCGCGCTGGCCAGCGTGAAGGCGAAGCCGAACTCGGCGTTCAGCTGCTGGTAGCTGCCGCCGAGCATCTGCTGGATCTCGTCGGTCTGGTTGCGCGCTGCCGCCAGCGCTGCGCGCAGCCGCGTGCACAGCGCGACGAAGGCCTTGCGCGCGCCCAGGTGCAGCGGCGTGGCCGCCATCGCCGTGCGCATGGCCGCGACCTCGTCGCGCAGCACGTCGCTGGACAGCGCGCCCAGCGCCTTCTGCAGCTGGCGCTGGTGCACCACGCGCAGCGCCGACAGGCGCGAGTTGCAGCGCTCGAAATCGCCCATCTCCGCATCCAGGCGCAGCAGCAGCGCCTTGACCTTGGCATGGCTCTTGCCGCGCAGGCCGCGCAGTTCGAGCATCTGTTCGGCATTGTTGCGGCGCCGGTCGCCCAGCCGGCGCGACGCGGCATGGCGCAAGGTGGACAGCGTGGCGGCGGTGGCCCGCGCCAGCAGTTCGCGCTGGCGCGGCAGCAGCTGCTGCGCCAGCGCGTCCTCCAGCGCCGGCAGGCCGCTGCGCTGCAAGGCCTGGGCATCGCCGGCGATGCGCGCGGCCAGCGCATCGCGCGCCGACAGCGGGTAGATGCGTTCCAGCGGCACCTCCAGCGTCTGCGCGATGCTGCGGCGCTGCGCGTCGAGCTGCGCCGCCACCACGGCCGATGGCGACAGCGGGTCGGCCAGGATGTCGGTCTTGTTGAGCACCACGAAGCGCTCCAGCGCGTCTTCGCCCAGATGCTCGGTCCAGATCGCCAGGTCCGAGCGCGACACGCCGGTGTCGGCGGCGAGCAGGAAGACGATGGCATGCGCCGCCGGCAGCAGGCCCAGCGTCAGCTCGGGTTCGGCACCCACCGCGTTCAGCCCCGGTGTGTCGATGACCACCAGGCCGCGCTGCAGCAGCGGGTGCGGGTAGTTGATCAGCGCGTGGCGCCAGGCCGGCACCTCGACGCTGCCGTCGTCCAGCCGCGGCGGGTTGTCCTCGGGGTGGCTGTCGCTCCAGAAGCCCAGCGCCTCGGCCTGCACGGTGCTGACGCGGCGTGTCTTCGTCACCAGCATCAGCGCCTCGGCCAGGCCGTCGGCGTTGTGCGGGTCCAGGCCCAGCCGCTGCCAGGCCTCGGGCTGGGTGCGCAGCTCGGCCAGCGAGCTGCTGCCCAGCCGCGTGTCGATGGGCAGCAGCGCCAGCTCGGGCGGCTGGCCGGCGTGGAACTGCAGTTCCACCGGGCACATCGTGGTGCGGCCGGGCGTGGCCGGCAGCACGCGCCGGCCGGTGTCGGCAAAGAAGATGGCATTGAGCAGCTCGGACTTGCCGCGCGAGACCTCGGCCACGCAGGCCAGCACCAGCTTGTCGGCGGCCAGCTTGCGCTGCAGCGCATCGAGCGTGGGGCCGGCGGCGGCGTCCAGCAACTCGTTCTCGGCCATGAA
>CAYUPF010000005.1:0-3827 GCA_964446545.1 uncultured Rubrivivax sp. | reverse complement strand
TCTTGATGGCCACCTTGCGGCGCTTGCAGGCGGCGTGCAGCAGCTGCGGCGTCAGCGCCGGGTCGAAGGGCTCGGCGCCCAGCCGCGACAGCCGCTCGGCCGCCGGCGCCACGTCGATGCCGCTGGACCACAGCACCGCGCCGAAGCGCCGCGGGTCGGTCAGGCGCAGCAACCCCTGCGAGGTGCTCAGGTCGAAGTGCGCATGCGGCCCCGGCTCCGACGGAGCATCGTGCAGCGCCAGCGAACCCGACATGCCCAGGTGCAGCAGCAAGCCGCCATCCCCGGCCGGTTGCACTCTGTTCAACGGCAGCCACAGGTACTTGCCGCGCCGTGTGACCTCGCCCAGCTGCGCGCCCACCAGCGACTCGGGGGCGCAGCCCAACGGCCAGCGCAGCGGCTTGCCACAGCGCACGGCCAGCACGCGCGCACCGCGCAGCCGCGCGGCAATGCTGCGCCGCGTGACTTCGACCTCGGGCAGCTCGGGCATGACCCCATTATGGGAGAATGGCTGTCCATCTCCTGGAGTCCTGATGACCGTGTCGAGCCTGTGGCGCCATGCCGCATGCCAGTGGGTCGCCGGTGCGGCCCTCGTGCTCTTCTGCCACGCAGCATCCGCCCAGCCGGCGGCGCCTGCCGCCCCTCCCGCCAGCGATGCTCAGGGCAAGCCGCCGGTGCTCAATTCGAACATCGATGCGCCGCTGTTCTACCAGCTGCTGATCGGCGAGATCGAACTCGGCGCCGGCCAGGCCGGCAACGCCTACCAGATCATGCTCGACGCCGCGCGGCGCACGCGCGACGAGCAGCTGTTCCGTCGCGCCACCGAGATCGCGCTGCAAGCCAGAGCCGGCGAGCAGGCGCTGGCGGCCACACGCGCCTGGCGCACGGTGCGGCCCGAATCGCTGGAGGCGGTGCGCCTGCAGTTGCAGATCCTGCTGTCGATGAACCTCATGCAGGACCTGGCCGAACCGATGCGCGCGCTCATCGCCGGCACGCCAGCGGCCGAGCGCGCGGCGGTCATCGGCGCACTGCCGCGCTTCATGAGCCGCGCCACCGACAAGCGCCAGGCTGCGATCCTGGTCGAAGAGGTGTTGCAGCCCTATGTCGCCGACGCCAGCACGCGCGCGGCCGCGCAGGTGACCATCGGCCGCGCCTGGCTGGCCGCCGGCGATGTCGAGCGCGCAATGACGCTGGCGCGCCAGACCCAGGCGGAGAACCCGAGCTCCAGTGCACCGGTGTTGCTGGCGCTGGAGTTGATGCGCGTGCGGCCCGACGCCGAAGGCCTCGTCACCGACTATCTGAAGACAGCCGATGCCGACCCGCTGCTGCGCCGCGCCTATGCCAGCACGCTGGTCAATCTGCAGCGCTATGCCGATGCGGTCGTGCAGCTCGAGATCGTCACGCAGAAGCAGCCCGAGGTGGCCGGACCCTGGCTGACGCTGGGCGCGCTGCAGCTGGAATTGCGGCAGACACAGGCGGCCGAGCAGTCGCTGGAGCGCTTCGTGCAGTTGGTGCAGGCGCAACCGGTGGCGGGCGCGAACGCCAGTGACGACGAAGACAACAGCGCGCCGGAGCAGGACCTGACCCAGGCCTGGCTGCTGCTGTCCCAGGCCGCCGAACAGCGCGGCGACTTCGCCACCGCCGAAGCCCGGCTGGCGCGTGTGGACAACCCGCAGCGGGCGCTCGAGGTGCAGACGCGGCGCGCGCTGCTGCTGGCGCGCCAGGACCAGGTGCCGCAGGCGCGCGAGCTGGTACGCAGCGCGCCCGAGCGCAACCCGGCGGATGCCCGCGCCAAACTGCTGGCCGAGGCGCAGGTGCTGCGCGAAGTCAAACAATGGTCCGAGGCCTATGCCGTGCTCGAGACCGCGAACCAGCGCTTCCCCGACGATGCCGACCTGCTGTACGAGCAGGCGATGATGGCCGAGAAGATCGACCAGCTCGACGCGATGGAAGCGCAGCTGCGGCGTGTCATGGCGCTGAAGCCGGACCATGCGCATGCCTACAACGCGCTTGGATATTCGCTGGCCGATCGCAACCTGCGCCTGGCCGAGGCCAAGCAACTGATCGAGCGTGCGCTGCAGCTGACGCCGGGCGACCCCTTCATCACCGACAGCCTGGGCTGGGTCGAGTTCCGGCTCGGCAACCGCGACGAAGCGCTGCGCCTGCTGCGCCAGGCCTACCAGGCGCGGCCCGACGCCGAAATCGCCGCCCACCTGGGCGAGGTGCTGTGGGCCACGGGCCAGCATGACGAAGCGCGGCGCATCTGGGCCGAAGCGCGCAGCCGCGACGCCGGCAACGACGTGCTGCGCGAAACGATGGTCCGTCTCAAGGCGCAATAGCGTGCGCTTGCGGCGCGGCGCCTGGCTGCTGGCGACGCTGGCCCTGGCCGGCTGCGCCACGGTGCCGCCGGCCCCGACGGGCTCACAGGCGCTGTCCGGCCGGCTGGCGCTGCAGGTCGATGCGTTGCGGGACCGGCCGGCACAGTCGATCAGCGCCAGCTTCGATCTGCGCGGCAACGCCCAACAAGGCGAGCTGCGGCTGAGCACGCCGCTGGGCACCACGCTGGCTGCCGCCTTCTGGGGCCCGGGCGAGGCGCGGCTGGTCACGCCGCAGGGGGAGAAGCGTTTCGACGACCTGGACGCGCTGTCGCGCGATGCCTTCGGCGAAAGCCTGCCGCTGCGCGCGCTGCCCGACTGGCTGCAAGGCCGCCCCTGGCCCGGCGCGGCCGAGCCGGCGCAGCCGCTGCAGCCCGGCCCCGGTTTCGTGCAGCTGGGCTGGACCATCGACCTGGCGCGCTTCGACAGCGGGCAACTGCAGGCTTCGCGTACCGGGCCGCCTGCGGTGCGGCTGCGCGCGCAACTGGATGCGCCATGAGCCTGAACGCGCTGTTCGACGTGCCGGCGCCGGCCAAGCTGAACCTGTTCCTGCACATGGTCGGGCGCCGCGCCGACGGCTACCACCTGCTGCAGTCGGTGTTCCAGCTCATCGACTGGTGCGACAAACTGCACTTCGAGTTGCGCCAGGACGGCAGTTTGGCGCGGCACGACCTGGGCCCGGCACTGCCCGCCGACGATCTGTGCCTGCGCGCCGCACGTGCGCTGCAGGCGCAATCGGGCACGGCGCTGGGCGTGGACATCTCCGTCGACAAGCAGCTGCCCTGGGGCGCCGGCCTGGGCGGCGGCAGCTCCGACGCGGCCAGCACGCTGCTGGCGCTGAACCGGCTATGGGGCCTGCACTGGCCGCGCGAGCGGCTGCTGGCACTGGGGGCGGCGCTGGGCGCCGATGTGCCCTTCTTCATCGGCGGGCGCAACGCCTTCGTCGAAGGCATCGGCGAGCGGCTCACGCCGCTGGCGCTGCCGCCGCAGCGATTCGCCGTGGTCAAGCCGGCGGCGGCCATCGCCACCGCGGACATCTTCGGCAGCCCGGACCTGGTCCGCGACACCGAGCCTGTTATACTCACGGGCTCTTTTGCGAGCGCCGGGCTTGGCGACGGTTTCGGCCGCAACGATCTGCAGCCGGTGGCCGAAGCCCATTGCCCCGAAGTGCGGGGGGTCGCCGAATGGCTGCAGGGCCGTTTCGGCAACAGCCGCATGACGGGATCCGGCAGCGCGGTGTTCGCAAGAGTCGGTACGGAAGAACAATCCTTGGCGGCATGGCCGGCGCAGTCTGCAGCCGGCTCCTGGGTTGCTCGGCTGTGCCGCAGTCTGGACCACCACCCGCTGCTGGGCTGGGCCGACTGAGAACGGTTCAAAGGGCGCGGCGCGAGCCGGGTCCCGTGTAGGGGAGTCGCCAAGTTGGTCAAGGCATCGGATTTTGATTCCGACATGCGA
>CAYUPF010000004.1:45821-53987 GCA_964446545.1 uncultured Rubrivivax sp. | reverse complement strand
TCGGCCCTCGACGTTTGAACGCAAGGCGCCTCAGCCGCTGACCAGGCGCACGCGGCGGGCGTCTGCGGTATCGGCGTGTACGCGCGCCAGCTGCAGGCGCTTCTCGAAGCTCAGGCTGTCCAGTGCCGGGGCGTACAGGTAGCCCTGGAACTCGTGGCAGCCGCTGTCGAACAGGAAGCGGCGCTGGGCTTCGGTCTCCACGCCTTCGGCGATGACCTTCATGCCCAAGGCGCCGGCCATCTGCAGGATGGCGACGACGATGGCGCTGTCGCTGTCGTCGCCGGGCAGGCCCTGCACGAAGCTGCGGTCGATCTTCAGCTTGTCGATGGGAAAGCGTTTCAGGTAGGCCAGGCTCGAATAGCCGGTGCCGAAGTCGTCGATCGCCAGGCCGACCCCGATGCGCGCCAGCGCACGCAGCCGCTGCAGTGCCTCGTCGGCATCGCGCACCAGGATCGATTCGGTCAGCTCCAGCTGCAGCAGCTGCGGCGGCAGCTGGCTGGCCGCCAGCACCGCGGCCACGCGCTCGACGAACTGCGGCTGCTGGAACTGCAGCGCCGAGACGTTGATGGCGATCGGCACGGCCAGGCCGCGCGCGCGCCAGGCCGCGCCCTGGCGCACCGCCTGCGCCAGCACCCAGTCGCCGAGCGCGACGATGAAGCCCGAGTCCTCGGCCACCGGCACGAAGCGCGAGGGCGCCACCTCGCCCAGGCCGGGGTCGCGCCAGCGCAGCAGCGCCTCGGCGCCGACGACGCGGCCGCTGCGCAGCTCGACCTGCGGCTGGTAGTGCAGGCGGAAGCGCCCGCTGGCCAGCGCCTGGCGCATCGCATGGTCGAGCTCGATGTCGGCACGGCGGTCGCCGCCACGCCGTCCCTTGTGCACGCGGTAGTTGCCGCGGCCGGCCTGCTTGACCGCCAGCACCGCGGCCTCGGCATGGCGCACCAGCTCGTCGGCGCTGTGGCCGTGGCCCGGGCACAGCGCGCCGCCGATGCTGCAGGTCAGCGTGAACTGCGCGCCGTCCAGGTTGTAGGGCGCGGCCACGGCATCGAGGATGCGCCGCGCGGTGGCCTCGGCGACCGCCGTGTCGGCACCCGCCACGAGCAGCGCGAACTGGTCGCCGCCGGTGCGCGCCAGCAGGTCGTCGCCGCGCATGCAGGCCTTGATGCGCTGCGCCACGTCGACGAGCACGCGGTCGCCGGTCTCGTGGCCCAGGCTGTCATTGATGTGACGGAAGCGGTCCAGGTCGATCAGCAGCAGCGCGAAGCGGTCGCCCTCGCGGCGCGAGCGCTGGCTGGCCTGGGCCACCTGCTCGGCCAGCTGGCGCCGGTTGGGCAGGCCGGTCAGCGCGTCGGTCAGCGACAGCTCCTCGATGCGCTGCTGCGCCGCCAGCTGCGCGCTCAGGTCGCGGAACGAGTAGACCCGGCCCATCGCCCGGCCGCGGCACCACAGCGGCCGCGTCACGCGTTCCAGCACCTGGCCCGAATGCAAGCTCAGCCGTTCGCTGGCGCTGAGCAGCGTGGCCTCCTGCACGGCCTGCAGTCGGCGCTGGTAGGCCTCGGGGTCGGCCACGCTGCGCCGCATCCAGTCGTGCACCGCTTCGTCCTGGCGCGGCCTGAGCAGGTCCTCGGGGATGTTCCAGATCGTCGCGAAGCGGCGGTTGAAGGCGCGGATGCGGCCCAGCAGGTCGGTGACGAGGATGCCGTCGGCGGTGGATTCCAGCGTCGCCTGCAGCTCGGACACGAGTTGCTCGCGCTCGTCCTCGGCGCGCTTGCGCTCGCCGCGGTCGCTGACCACCACCGCGTAGTGGCGCGGTGCGGCGCTGCGGCCGTCGTGCAGCGCGCGGATGCTGCGCGTGACGTGCAGCATGCTGCCGTCGGCGGTGCACAGCGTGGTGTCCGACTGCAGCGGCCCACAGGCGCCCGCCGCGGCCTCGTCCCAGTAGGCCAGGTCTTCGGGCGTGGCGATCAGCGCCTCGGCCTGCAACCCAAGCAGGCTGCCGCCCGGCAGGCCCAGCAGCTTGCGCGCCGCGGCGTTGTCGGCGACGACGCGGCGGCTCAGCGCATCGACGATCCAGGTGGCATCGGGCAGGCTGTCGACCAGCGCGCCCCAGGCGCGCAGCAGCGCCTGGTCGTCGGTGGCCGGCAACGTGGCCGCGCCGGTCATGCCGCCACCCTGTCCTCTTCGTGCACCAGGTTCTTGCGCGCCGACTCGAAGAAGTAGGCCACGCGCGGACGTGGCGCCAGGTAGTCGAGCGCATCGGCCGGCAACTGCGACGGCTTCAGGCTGCGGCGGATGCCCAGGTCGGGCGTGTCCATCAGGTTCAGGTGCAGCGCTTCCTCGCGCGGCCGCTGCGGGTCGTGCACCAGCACATTGGGCTTGAGCGGGCGCGTCGAGTTGACGCTCACCACCAGCGCATGGCGGTCGTCGGTGAGCTGCACCACCGAGCCGGCCGGGTACACGCCCATCATGCGGATGAAGGAGTTCAGCAGGCTGGCGTCGAACTGCGAGCGCGACTGCGCGAACAGCAGCGACAGCGCCTCGTGCGGCGTGTGCGCATGCGCCAGCGACGGCGGGTTGCACAGGTTGTCGTAGCGGTTGACGAGCGCGACGATGCGCGCGCCGATGCACAGGCGGTCGAGCTTCAGATGCAGCGGGAAGCCGCTGCCGTCGGCATGCTCGTGGTGCTGCGCCAGCACCAGCAGCGCGGCGGGCGACAGGCCCATGCGCTTGCCGTGCATCACACCGTGTGCGACGTGGCTGCGGTAGGCGGCCAGCTCGTCCTTGGCCCAGCGCTCGTCGGCATGGCGCAGCCGTTCCGGCAGTTCGAGCTTGCCGACATCGTGCATCAGCGCGCCGATGCCCAGATCGAGCATCTCGTCGTCGCGCAGGCCGAAGACGCGGCCCATCAACAGCGAGATCACGGCCACGTTCATCGCATGGGCGCTGGCGTTGTCGCCGGCGTTGCAGGTGAGCAGCCGGATACACATGTCACCGTCGGCGAGCATCTTGTCGAGCAGCGCGCGTGTCAGCGTCTCGGTATCGCGGCGCGCGCGCTCGGGCTGGGCGAGCACCTTGTCCTGCGCCGCACGCCAGGCCTGGCCGGCCTCGTCGAACTGCTTCTGGCACAACTCGGCGGAAGCGCGCTGCGCTGTCAGCTGCGCGCGGCGTTCACGCTCGGCAGCCATCGCAGCGGTTTGCGGCTCGGACGGCGCGGCCACGAGGGCGGCCGGCTCGTCATCGGCGACGCGTGGGTCGCCGGCCGCTGCCGCCAGCGAACTCTTTTCCGGACTCCAGCGCAGCTGCTTCAGGCCCAGGCCGCGGATCTTGTCGATCTGCTGCGCGTGGGTGATGCGGAAGCTCCCCACCGGAAAGGGATGCTGCATCCAGCTCAAGTCGAGATGGATGAACATGCCTACGCGCAACTGTTCTACGTCGATCGTGCCCGACATCGCCGGCTTCCCCGTGGGTTCGACCGGGCTGCGCCCGGCCTGCCCTTGTCTTTTCGGCAGCGGCGGCGAAAGACTTGAACCGGCGCGGCGCTCAGCCGCGCAGCGCGGCGGCCAGCAGCGGCACCAGCGAGACCACGTTGCTGGCGTGCAGCACGCTGTCGCTGCTCCAGACATGGCGCACGCCGGCGCGCGCCAGTTGCTCGATGGCGTCGCCGACGAACAGCGCATGCGTCACCGCCACATCGACGGCCGCGGCGCCGCATGCGCGCAGCGCCTCGGCCGTGACGGCCAGTGTGCGGCCGGTGCTGGCGACGTCGTCGATCAGCACCACCTCGCGGCCCTGGAACACCTTGTCGGGCAGGGCCACGCGCACCTCGCGGTCGCCGCTGCGCTGCTTGATGCAGGTACCATGCTCCAGGCCCCGTGCCATCGCGGCGTTGCGCACCCAGGGCGCGGCCTCCTCGTCGGGGCCGAGCAGGATCGGCTGGCGTGCATGGCGCGCGGCCCAGGCGCCGAGCAGCGGCGCGGCCGACAGCGCCACGCCGCACCGGCCGGGCAGCACCTCGTCCATGCTGGCCACGCGGTGCAGGTGCGGGTCGACGGTGACGACCTTGTCGAACCAGCCGGCCAGCGCCTGGCCGATGTGGCGCTGGCTCACCGCCTCGCCGGGCTGGAAGGCCATGTCCTGTCGCATGTAGGCCAGGTAGGGGCACACCAGGGTCAGCTGCCGCGCACCCAGTTCGCGCGCGGCCGGTGCGACGATCATCAGCTCGGCCAGCTTCGCGTTCGGCTGCTGCAGCCCGCGCAGCAGTGCCACCTGCTGCGGCAGCTCGGCCGGCAGGCGCAGGCGTGTTTCGCCGTCGGGGAAGGCATGGCGTTCGATCCAGCGCAGCGGCACACCCAGTGCCGCGGCCAGCGGTTCGGCCAGGTGGCGTTCGTCGTCGAAGGCGAGCAGCAGGTCGGTCATGGGTGTGCTTTCAGATCAGTCTGCACGTCTGCGCTCGGCTGCGGCGGCGCGCTGTCGTGCAACCGTGCATGAATCTGGCTGCGCAGGACCTCGGCCAGGGCGCGCCGGTCGGCATGGCGCGCACCCTGCGGCTGCAGCAGCTCGACATGCACACGCAGGCCCTGCGCCGAGAGCATGCGCCAGACGCTCTGCAGCAGCGTGGTCTCGCCCAGGAACTGCGCCGCCGGGCTGAAACGGTGTGCCGGGTCGCTGTAGCGCAGCGCCACGCATTGCACCGGCGTGCCGGTGCTGATGGCGGCCTGCAGCAGATTGGCATGGAAGGGCAGCAGGCTTGCGCCGTCGCCGGTGGTGCCTTCGGGGAACACCGCCACCGTGTCACCGGCCTGCAGCGCCTGCGCCACCTGGTGCAGCACGCGCAGCGCATCCCGCTTGCGCTCGCGTTGGATGAACAAAGTGCCGGCGCCCTTGATCAGCCAACCGAGCAGCGGCCAGGCCAGCACATCGGCCTTGGAGACGAAGCGCGCCTGCGGCGCCACCGCGTGAATGGCGGCGATGTCCAGCCAGGAGACGTGGTTGGCCAGCAGCAGCGTGGCGCCGGGCCGCGGCGTGCCGCTGAGCTGCAGCTGCAGCCCGGCCACGCGCACCAGCTTGGCCGACCACCACCGGATACGCTGCTGGCGGCCGGCGGCGTCGAGCGCGGGAAAGCGCAGCGCCATCACCGCCATGCCGTGCAGCAGGTGCAGCAGCATGCGCAACAGGCGCCAGGCGGCGCGGCAACCGCGCATCAGCGGCGGTCGGCGCAGGGCCGTTCCCAAGCCGACCGCACGCCCCCGCGGGGGGCCGCGAACGCAGTTCGCTGGGGGGCTGTCATGGCGATTCGTAGGCCACGCTGCCGGCCACCAGCGTGGCGCGCACGCGACCAGGCAACGCCATGCCGGTGTGGGCGAAGCTGAAGGGCGTGTGCTTGCCCTGACTCTTGAGCACGCCGCTCTCCAGCCGCCAGCTCAGGTCGGGGTCGAAGACGCAGACATCGGCCACGCCGCCTTCGACCAGCCGGCCGGCGCTGGCGGCCAACGAGCCGATGGCCTCGCCGAGCACGCGCACCGGGCCGCAGGTGACGCGCTCCAGCGCGCCGGCCAGGCCGACGCCGCTGTCGGCGCCCCACTTCAGCGCCAGGCTGAGCAACAGCTCCAACCCGGTGGCGCCGGGTTCGGCCTCGCCGAAGGGCAAGGTCTTGGCGTCGTCGTCCACCGGATTGTGGTCGGAGACCAGCGCGTCGATGGTGCCGTCGGCCAGCGCGGCGCGCAGTGCGTCGCGGTCGGGGCCCTGGCGCAGCGGCGGCGTCAGCCGCATGTCGGCATTGAAGTAGCCGATGTCGACGTCGCTCAGGTGCAGCGAGTTGATGCTGAGGTCGGCGCTGAGCGGCAGGCCCTCGGCCTTGGCCGCGCGCAGCAGCGCCACGCCGGCAGCGCTGCTCAGCCGGCACAGGTGCACGCGCGCGCCGGTGATGCGCATCAGCTCGAACAGCGTGTGCAGCGCGATGGTCTCGGCCGCCACCGGCACGCCCGACAGCCCCAGCCTCGTCGCCAGCGCACCGCTGGCGGCCACGCCCTTGCCCAGGAAGGCGTCCTGCGGCCGCAGCCACACCGCGTAGCCGAAGGTGGCGGCGTACTGCAGCGCACGCTGCAGCACCAGGGTGTCGCGGATCGGCGTGTCGGCCTGTGAAAAGCCGACGCAGCCGGCCTCGGTGAGCTCGGCCATCTCGGTGAGCACCTCGCCGGCCAGGCCGCGCGTCAGCGCGCCCAGCGGGAACAGCCGGCAGCGCGACAGCTTGCGCGCGCGGAACTTGAGCATTTCCACCAACCCCGGCTCGTCGAGCGCCGGCTCGGTGTCGGGCGGGCACACCAGGCTGGTGATGCCGCCGGCGGCCGCGGCCTGCAGCTCGCTTTCCAGCATGCCCTGGTGCTCGCGCCCCGGCTCGCGCAGCCGCGCCTGCAGGTCCACCAGGCCGGGCGCGACCACCAGGCCGCTGGCGTCGATCTCGCGCTCGGCGCCGAAGTCGGCGACGCTGCCGATGGCGACGATGCGGCCCGAGGCGATGGCCAGGTCGGCCACCTCGTCGCGGCCCGAGGCGGGGTCGATCACGCGGCCGTTGCGGATGAGGATCTTCATGCTTCGTTGCCGGCGATGATGCTCATCACCGCCATGCGCACCGCGATGCCGAAGGTCACCTGCGGCAGGATCACGCTGTGCGCGCCATCGGCCACCGCCGAATCGATCTCGACGCCGCGGTTGATCGGCCCGGGGTGCATGACGATGGCGTCGCTCTTGGCCAGCGCCAGCTTCTGCGGCGTCAGGCCGTAGCTCTTGGCGAATTCGGCAGCGCTGGGCAGCAGCGCGCCGCTCATGCGCTCGTTCTGCAGCCGCAGCATGATCACCACGTCGGCATCGCGCAGGCCCTCGGCCATGTCGTGGCACACGCGCACGCCCATCGCGCGCAGGTCGCCGGGCACCAGCGTCTTCGGCCCCACGGCACGGATCTCGGCCGCGCCCAAGGTGCTCAGTGCATGGATGTCGGAGCGCGCCACGCGCGAATGCACGATGTCGCCGACGATGGCCACCACCAGGTTGGAGAAGTCCTGCTTGAAGTGGCGGATGGTGTACATGTCGAGCAGCCCCTGCGTCGGGTGCGCATGGCGGCCGTCGCCGGCGTTGACCACGTGCACGTGCGGCGCGCAGTGCTGGGCGATCAGGTAGGGCGCGCCGCTCTCGCCGTGGCGCACGACGAACATGTCGGCATGCATCGCCGACAGGTTGGCGATGGTGTCCAGCAGGCTCTCGCCCTTGGCCGCGCTGCTGCGCGCGATGTCCAGGTTGATGACGTCGGCGCTCAGCCGCTTGGCGGCGATCTCGAAGGTGGTACGCGTGCGCGTGCTGTTCTCGAAGAACAGGTTGAACACGCTTTTCCCCCGCAGCAGCGGCACCTTCTTGACCTCGCGGTCGTTGACGCTCAAGAAGGTGCCGGCGGTGTCGAGGATCTGCGTCAGCACCGCCTTGGGCAGGCCTTCGATCGACAGCAGGTGGATCAGCTCGCCGTGGGCATTGAGCTGCGGATTGCGGCGCGACAACACTAGGACACCCCCCGCCGCGCCGCCCCAAGGCAGGGGCGCGTCCCCCCGGGGGACGGCGACGCGGCGAAGCCCGGAGCCGGAGGCATCATTCCTGCGCCTTGAGGCTGAAGGCGAAGCGCCCGGCGGCGTCGCGTGCCAGCGTCAGCTTCCGCGTGGCCGGCAACACCACGCGCGCCGCGGCAAAGGCCGCCTCGATCGGCAGTTCGCGCCCGCCGCGGTCGACCAGCACCGCCAGGCTGACGCTGGCCGGGCGGCCGAAGTCGTAGAGCTCGTTGATCACCGCGCGGATGGTGCGGCCGGTGTAGAGCACGTCGTCGATCAGCAGGATGTGGCTGCCGTCGATGGCGAAGGGCAGCTTGGTGGCGTCGGTGCCGGCGGCCATGCCGCGCGAGCCGAAGTCGTCGCGGTGCAGCGTGCTGGAGATGACGCCGGCGCTGTCGCCGCGGCCCAGGTCGGCCTGCAGCCGCTCGGCCAGCCAGGCGCCGCCGGACCAGATGCCGACCAGCACCGTCTGCGGCTTGAGCAGGCTGCGCACGCCGCCCAGCAGCTCGGCATACAAAGCCTCGGCATCGAGTTGCAGCATGGCGGTCATCTGGCCCCCAAGGCGCCTGCGGCGCCGGCC
>CAYUPF010000004.1:0-45721 GCA_964446545.1 uncultured Rubrivivax sp. | reverse complement strand
GGGGGGCGCGAGCCAACTTGGGGCGGCCCGGCGTTGGCTCATGGGAGTTGTCGCAGGAACTGGTCGAGGATCACCGCCGCGGAAGCCGCATCCACATCGGCCGCGCGGTCGGCCCGCGCTTCGGTGGTGCTGTAGCGCTCGTCGACCTCGCGCACCGGCAGGCGGAAGCGCCCGTGCAGCTGGCGGCCGAAGCGCCGCGCACGGCGGGTGTTCTCGTGCTCGGCGCCATCGGGATGGAAGGGCACGCCGATCACCAGCTCGGCGGGCTGCCATTCGCGCACCAGCGCGTCGATCGCACCGAAGCGCGCTTCGCCTTCGGCGGCCACGGTCGTCAGCGGCTGCGCACTGCGCAGCATGGAGTTGCCCACCGCCACGCCGACGCGGCGTATGCCGAAGTCGAAGGCCAGGAAGGACTGCGGACGCGAGGGCGCGGCGCACATCCCGCTCATGCGTGCCCGGCTTGCTGCGACAGCATGTTCGGGTCGAAACCCAGCAGCGACAGCGCGCGTTCGTAGCGCTGCTCGATGGGCGTGTCGAAGATGATGACCGGGTCGGCATCGACGGTGAGCCAGCCGTTGCGGCCGAGCTCGTCTTCCAGCTGCCCGGCCGACCAGCCGCTGTAGCCCAGCGTGACCAGGATGCGCTTCGGCCCCGAGCCGCTGGCCAGGTCTTCGAGCACGTCCTTGCTGGTCGTCATGTCCAGGCCACCGGGCACCGACAGCGTGGAGTTGTACTTGGCGGCATCGGCCTCGCGCGGATCGTGCAGCACGAAACCGCGCTCGGTCTGCACCGGCCCGCCGTAGAACACCGGCTGGCGGCCCAGTTCCTCGCGCTCGAGGTTGAGCTCGACCTTGTCGAACAGGTTCTTCAGGTTGATGTCGATGGGCTTGTTGATCACCAGCCCCAGCGCGCCGCGCTCGCTGTGCTCGCACAGGTAGACCACCGAGCCGGCAAAGCTGTCGTCCAGCATGCCGGGCATGGCGATCAGGAACTGGTTGCTGAGATTGAAGCTGGCGGAGCCCATGAGCCCATTTTATTCCCGCGGCAGGCACACTGCGCGGCATGAACAAAGCCCTTGACCGCGCACTGCTGTGGTTTCGCCGCGACCTGCGCGCCGACGACCATGCGGCGCTGTACCACGCGCTGCGCTCGGCGCGCCAGGTCTGGTGCCTGTTCGTCTTCGACCGCGACATCCTCGACCCGCTGCCGCGCCGCGATCGCCGCGTCGAGTTCATCCGCGACAGCCTGCTCGGGCTGGATGCGCAGCTGCGCGCGCTGGGCAGCGCCCATGGCATCGACGGCGCCGGGCTGATCGTGTGTCACGGCCATGCCCTCGAAGTCGTGCCGGCGCTGGCCGCGCGCTTGAGCGTGCAGGCGGTGTATGCCAACCACGACGACGACCCCGCGGCGCGGGTGCGCGATGCACGTGTGCTGGGGCGTCTGGCCGACATCGGCGTGGCGCTGCACACCAGCAAGGACCATGTCGTCTTCGAACGCAGCGAATTGCTCACCGCCGGCGGCAACCCTTACAGCGTGTTCACACCTTACAAGGATGCCTGGCTGAAGAAGATCGACGCCTTCTATCTCAAGGCCTACCCGGTGGCGCGCCATGCCGGCGCGCTGGCGGCCTTGCCCGCGGACATGCGACGGCCGCTGCCGACGCTGGACGAGATCGGCTTCGAGCCCACCAACCTGCACACGCTGAAACTGCCCAGCGGCAGCGCCGGTGGCCAGGAGCTGCTGGACGACTTTCTGGGCGAGCGCATCGAGCGCTACCGCGAGAGCCGCGACTTCCCGGCCGTCAAGGGCCCCAGTTACCTGGGGCCGCACCTGCGCTTCGGCACGCTGTCGATCCGCCACCTGGCGCGCGAGGCCTGGCAGCGCGGACAAGCCGGGCCGCACGCAAGCGGCGCGATGGTGTGGCTGTCCGGGCTGATCTGGCGCGATTTCTACCACCAGATCCTGCACCACCACCCGCAGGTGGTGGGCCATGCCTTCAGGCCCGAATACGAGCGCATCAAGTGGGAGCACGGCAAACATGCCGACGAGCTGTTCGCCGCCTGGTGCGAGGGCCGCACCGGCTACCCGCTGGTCGATGCCGCCATGCAGCAGATCAACAGCAGCGGCTACATGCACAACCGGCTGCGCATGGTGGCGGCCAGCTTCCTGGTGAAGGACTTGGGGCTGGACTGGCGGCGCGGCGAGGCCTACTTCGCCGCGCACCTGAACGACTACGACCTGGCCGCCAACAACGGCGGCTGGCAATGGGCCGCCTCCACCGGCTGCGACACACAGCCGTGGTTGCGCATCTTCAACCCGGTGAGCCAGAGCGAGAAGTTCGACGCCAGCGGCAAGTTCATCCGCCGCTACCTGCCGCAGCTGGCCGCCCTGCCCGACAAGCTGATCCATGCCCCGTGGCTGGCGCGGCCCATCGACCTGGCTGCGGCCAAGGTGGCGCTGGGCAAGGACTATCCGCTGCCGGTGGTGATGCGCGATGCGGCGCGCGAGCGCACGCTGCAGCGTTATGCGGTAGTCAAGAACCCGCGCTGAGCGAGACGGCAGCCGGCTCCATCGAAGGGCCGCCGCGGATCCGGCTCCGCCGGTCCGCTGGCGGCGCCGGCAGCCGCGCCGAAGGCGCTGCGGGGGTGGGCCCCATCAATGCGCCGCGGCTTCCAGTACGTAGCGGCCCACCAGGGACAGCAACTCTTCTTCCGAGTAAGGCTTGCCGAGGTAGTGGTTCACGCCCAGCTGCGCCGCATAGTCGCGGTGCTTCTGCGCGATGCGCGAGGTGATCATGATCACCGGCAGGCCGGCCAGACGCGCGTCGGACCGCATGTTGCGCACCAGGTCGAAGCCGTCCATGCGCGGCATCTCGATGTCCGACAGCACCACGGTGGGCAGCTCCTCGCTGAGCTTGTCGAGCGCGTCCAGCCCGTCCTTGGCCAGCACGACGCGGTAGCCCTCACGCATCAGCAGCCGCTGCGTGACGCGGCGCACCGTGAGCGAATCGTCCACCACCAGCACCAGCGGCGGCTGTACGGCCACGGCCGCCGGCGCCTCGGGCTCGTCGGCGCTGGGCCGCTGCCGCAGCTGCTCGCGCGCGGCATCGCCGTACAGCGTGGCCAGCGCCACCGGGTTGTAGATCAGCGCCACCGCGCCCGAAGGCAGCAGCGTGATGCCGGCCAGGCCGGGCAGCCGCGACAGCTGCGGGCCCAGGTTCTTGACCACCACTTCCTGGTTGCCCAGCACTTCGTCGACGTGCAGCGCGACGCGCTGCGAAGCGCTGCGGATCACCACCACCGGCTGCGAGCGGCCGGCCGAGCTGCCGCGGCTGCCGGCGCACAGCAGCGCGCCCAGCCAGAAGAAGGGCAGCAGCTTGTCGCCCAGCGTGAAGGCGGCGCCGGCATAACACTGCTCGATCTCGTCGCCGGGGACGCGCCGCACCAATTCGACCAGCGTCGAGGGCACGGCGATGCTCAGTTCGCCACAGCGCAACATCACCACCTGCGTCACCGCCGTGGTCAGCGGCAGCACCAGGCGGAAGCTGGCGCCCTGGCCGGTGGCCGTGGCGGTCTCGATGCGCCCGCCCATGGCATTGACCTCGGCGCGCACCACGTCCATGCCGACACCGCGGCCGGCCAGCTCGGACACGCCTTCGGCCGTGCTGAAGCCGGACGCGAAGATCATGTTCGCCAGCTCGGCGTCGCCGGTCTGCGCATCGGCCGCGAGCAGGCCCATGGCCATGGCGCGCTCGCGGATGCGGCCCAGGTTCAGCCCGGCGCCGTCGTCGCGGAACTCGACGGCGACTTCGTTGCCTTCCTGTGCCAGGTGGATGCTGATGGTGCCGGTGGCGTCCTTGCCTGCGGCCGTGCGCAGCTCGGGGCGCTCGATGCCGTGCGCCACGCTGTTGCGCAGCAGGTGCTCGAAGGGCCCGGTCATGCGGTCGAGCACGCCGCGGTCGATTTCGATCGAACCGCCGACGATGTCCAGCCGCACCTGCTTGCCGGTTTCCTTGGCCGCCTGGCGCACCACGCGGTACAGGCGGTCGGCCATGCTCTCGAACTCGACCATGCGCGTGCGCAGCAGGTCGTCCTGCAGGTCGCGCGTCAGCCGCGCCTGCGAGGCCAGTTCGTCCTCGGTGGCCTGCAGCGAGCGCTGCAGCCCGCGCTGCACCGTGGCCACGTCGTTGACCGACTCGGCCATCATGCGCGTCAGTTCCTGGAAGCGCGTGAAGCGGTCCATCTCCAGCGGGTCGAACTCCTGCGACGAGGCCTTGGCGGCCTCCATGCGCGAGGCGATCTGCGATTCGGCCTGCAGCTCCAGGTCGCGCAGCTGGCGGCGCAACCGCTCCAGGTTCTCGCTCAGGTCGCCGAGCGAGCCCTTGATCTGGCCGACGTCGGATTCGATGCGCGCGCGCGTGATGCTGACTTCGCCCGCCTGGTTGACCAGACGGTCGAGCAGCGGCGCGCGCACCCGCACCGCGCCGCTGCTGGCGGCCTGCTTGTCCACCGCCGGCAGCGGCAGCGCCGCGCTGCCGCCCTTGAAGCGGCTCCAGTCGATGGCCAGCGCGGACGCCGTGCCGGCCACCGGCGCGAGCGGCGCTTCGGGCGTGGCGATGGCTTCGTGCGGCAACTCCTGTGCCGTTGCGGCAGCCGCGCGCTGCGGCGGCGTCGGTGCTTCGGGCACGTCGGCCAGCGCCATCGGCTGCGCGGCCGCGGGCAGCTCCTCGACCGGCCGGCCCAGCAGTTCGAAGCTGCTGCTGATGGCGTCCACACGGGCGAGAAGTGCTTCGACATCGGCAGCACTGGCCTGGCCGCGCGCCAGCAGATGTTCGATCGCGGTTTCCAGGCGGTGCGCCATCTCGCCCAGGCGCATCGCACCGGCCAGGCGCGCGCCGCCCTTGAAGGTGTGCAGCGTGCGCATGCAGGCCGCGGCGGCCGCCACCTCGGACGGCCGGCGCGACCAGTCGCGCATGCGCGACTGCAGCTGCGGCAGCAGTTCCTCGCCCTCCTCGCGGAAGATCGGGAACAGCTCCTCGTCGACCAGGTCGACGGCATCGATGTCGTCCTCGTCGTCGAGCGCATCGTCGCGCACCCGGGCACGTTGCGGCTGCGGCTGCGGCAGCTCGGCAAAGGAGGTCAGCGCCGGCTGGCCCAGCTCCTCGCTGAACACCGGCTGCGCTGCGGGCTCGACCGGTTCGGATGGCGGCAGCCCGGCCACGGCTTCAACGAGCTCGGCAACGGGCACCGGCGCTTCGACCGCTTCGATCGCTTCGACCGGCGGCTCCGCCGGCGCGACCGGGCTTGCAGCGTCCGGCGGTGGCGGCGCGCTCAGCGCCAACTCGTGTTCCTCCAGCCGCTGCATCAGCGGTGCCGGCACGCGGCGCAGGAAGCCGGCGGCAAACTGGTGCAGCAGGCGGCGGATCTCTTCGGCGGCGTCGTTGAACAACTGCGGTTCCCCGGGGGCGGCGCGACCGACAGCGATCGAGCGCATCAGCGCATGCTCGAGGGCACGCGCCAGGCCCGAGAGTTCGGCATAGCCCACCGTGGCCGAGCTGCCGGCGAGTGAGTGCGCCAGCGCGGCCGTGCCTTCGTCCAGCGGCCGGTCGGACTCCATCGCCCACTCGGCCAGCTCGACGCACAGGCGCCGCGACAGTTCGTCGGCCTCGTTCAGGTAGATATTGAACAGCGGGATGCCGATGCGCAGGTCGCCGATGATCTTGACCTGCTCGTCGTCCCGCGGCGCCGCGCCTTCGCTGTCCAGCGCCTGGGGCTCGGTGAGCGCGTCGTCCATCGGCTCGGCAATGGCCTCGTCCAGCATCGCCAGGCCGACGCTGGTGTCTGCAAAGTCGACGCGACCATTCAGCTGCGGCAGCGCGTCGCCGGCCTGCAGTTCCGCCTGGTGTTCCTCGGCCTCGAGTTCCAGGTCGTCGGGCAGTGCCGCGACGCCAGCCTGGGTGGGCGTGGGCAGCGCGCCGAAAGCGGCGTCGAACTCGGCGGCGCTCAGCGCCACCGCCTGGGGGTCGCTGCCGGCGGGCGCGGCCTGCCAGGCCAGCGCGGGGTCGAGTTGCAGCGTTCCCACCGCCGGCGCGGCGGGCAGGTCCAGGTCCAGCGCAAAGGCCTCGCCCGAGGCTTCGGCGGGCAGGTCCAGCGACAGCAGTTCGGGCATCGCCTGCGCCGCCGCTGCGGCTGTGTCGTCGTCCCCGGCACCCAGGTCGAGTTCGATGTCGAAGCCGGCAGGCTCGGTGGACGGGCCGAAATCGAGCTGCAGATCCGAGGCCTGGGGCAGGCCGGGCACACGCTCCAGCAGCGCGGCGCTGGCCTGGGCGCTTTGCAGCGGCGCGGGCGTGGCGTGCTGGCGCAGCGCATCGGCCCGTGCCGACAGCGCGGCGCCGTCCAGCCCCTGGGCGCTGCCGGCGGCAATGGCTTCGACCCACGCGCCCAGCTCGCGCAGCGCATCGGCGCTGAAGGCGGCGAGCTCGTCGTCCAGGCGCGAGCTCTCGGCCAGGCGCGCGTTGTACAGCTGCTCGCAGGCCCAGGCCGCCTCGCCGAAGACCTTCAGCCCGACCATGCGCGAGCTGCCCTTCAGCGTGTGGAAGGCGCGGCGGATCAGCGTCATGTCGCCCAGGTCGTCGGGCGTTTCGCTCAAGCGCTGCAGCGCCTCGCCGGCACCCTGGATGACTTCGCGGGCTTCGTCGATGAAGACCTCGCGCATCTCCTCGTCTTCTTCCAGCCCGGTGCTGCCTTGCACTTCGGACTGCGGTTCGGGCGTGGCGCGCACCGGCTGCTGCTGCGCCGGCGGCTCGGCTTCGGCGGGTGCGGACAGGCCGGCCACGGCCTGCGCCAGATCGCTGCGCGCCTTCTCGCGCTGCTCGTCGTCGGTGGCGCGCTGCAGCGCCTGCTGCGCCGAAGCCATGGTCTCGGCCAGCGCGCGCTGGTCGGCCAGCAGCGCCTGCTGCGACAGGCGGCCGAGCTGCTGCTGCAGCGCCTCGTCGGGCACGTCGGGCTGCGCCGCGGCCAGCGCCAGCGACTGCGCCTGGTCGACCAGCGGCGGCGGCGCGGCGGGCTTCAGTTCGTCGAAGCCGCCGAAGGCCGACAGCCGGTGCGTGCGCCGGCCCATCACCGCGCTGAGGTTGCCGGTCTCGGGGTCGTAGCGGAACAGCGAGCGCGCCATCTGCGGCTGCACGCTGAGCATGTCGATCATGAAACTCAACGCGCCCAGGTTGTCGGCCAGGCGCGTGAAGGTGCCGTGTTCGGCGGCATGCTGCGGGTCGACCTCGGTCGAGGCGAGCGCGTCCACGTCCTCGCTCATGCGCATCACCGCATGCGAGGCCTGGTCCATGTCCAGCACCGAGAGCACGCCGCGCATCGACTGCAGCTGCGCCGGCACCGGGATCAGCAGTTCGCGCTGCTTCGGGTCGCGGAAGTACTGGTCGATCTGCTTTTCCACCTCGGACAGCGAGGCGCGCAGTTCCTGCACCACGCTGCCCATGGTCTGCCGGTCGGACACACGCCGGTACAGCTCCTCCATCCACGGCTCGAGCGGCTGCGCGGCCTGGCCTTCGCTGACGTGGCGGATGCGCTGCGCCAGGCGCTGCACGCGCGTGCCGACCAGCGGATGGTCGAATTCGCCGTCCTCCAGCGAGGCATCCAGGTAGAGCACGCTGGTGGCCACTTCCATGGCCAGCGCCGGAGTGGGCGTCTGCGCCGCCGCCACGGTCTGGGCCACGGCGGCCTGCAGAGCGTCGGCGAGCACCTCACCCGATGGATACAGGCGCTTGAGCGAATCGCCGACCAGCGAGAACTGCTCGGCCAGGCCGCTTAGGCGGTGCGCCTCGCCACCGGCCACCGCCGACCACACCTCCTTGGCACCGGCCACGCGCTTGCGCGCCTGCGCGATCCAGGCCGGGTCGAATCGGCCCAGGCGCAGCGCCTGGTAGTCGAAGGCCGCGGTGGCGTCGAGTTCGTAGACCTCGCGCACCGCCTGCAGCCGCGGCGCCGGGTGCTTGTCGTCCGGTGTGCGCGCGTGCGCGCAGAAGAACAGCACGTCCTGCGCCAGCCGGTCGGAGACCTCGGTCTGGCCGGCGCTGCTCAGGCGCAGCTGCGCCAGCAGCCGCGAGCTGACGCGCTTGGCATAGACATCGGGCTGCAGCAGGCCGGCGGCCTGCGCCTGGTAGAAGGCGGCGGACAGTTTCCACAGCTCGGCGAGGCGGCCTTCGGCGGCGGCGCCGAGGCCGGCGCACAGGTCGCTGAGGCGCTGCATCGCGCTGCGGTCGCCGCCGCGCATGATGGCCAGCACCTGCATCTCCATGGCGGTGCGCACCGCCGCATCGGCACATCGCGGCTCGGCGCTGGCATCGCTGCCCAGGTTCTGCCACTGCCATTCGTCGCGCCACAGGTCGGCCGGATGCACGCGGTCGGCACCGGCCCATTCCTGCAGTGCGCGGTATTGCGGGAACAGCGCCAGCGTCGGCAGGCCCTTGCCGGCGAGCTTGCGGCTCAGGTAGTCGAGCACGCCGAAGGAGGCCGATTCGATGGCCTCGACCGCGGCGCGCGTCAGCAGCTTGGGTTTGGCGATGAAGCGCTGCACCGCGCTCTCACTGGCGCGCAGCACGCGCGCCGGCCCGGGCAGGCCGATCATCTCCAGCGCGCCCACGCCCTGGTGCAGTTGGGCGCGCGCCGAACGCAGCACCGACGGGTCGACGGTATCGACGTCCGAGCCGGCCACGCCCTGCGCATCCTTCAGGTAGCGGCGCAGCGACTTGTGCGCCAACTCCAGCGAGCGGCGCAACTCGTCGTGCACCCAGGCCAGGGTGCTGAGGTCGTCGACCGGATCGGCCTCGTCGGCCATGTCGTGATGCATGTTCATCGGCAACTCAGTTGACCATGGCGCCGGCGCGGCACCCACCGCGCACGATCCCGATGCGTCGAGCGACCGCCGCGGATCCGCGCGAAGCGCGTAGAGGAAAGGTCATCACGCCACCTTGAAGCGCGACACCGATTGCTTCAGTTCCTCGGCCGTGCGCGACAGCTCGCGCACCATCTGCGCGGTCGAGCGCGTGCCTTCACCGGTCTGCTCGGTCACCGCAAAGATGTGCTGGATGTTCGAGGCGACGACGTTGGCCGAATCGGCTTCCTTCAGCGCCTGTTGTGAGATCTGCGCAATCAGCTCGGACAGCTGGCGCGTGACGCGGTCGATGTCGTTCAGCGCTGCACCGGCCGCGTCGGACAGCTTCGCGCCTTCGACCACGCCGTGCGTGGAGCGCTCCATGGCGGCCACCGCCTCCTGCGTGTCGGTCTGGATGGTGCGCACCAGCACGGCGATCTGCTTGGTGGCGTCGCCCGAGCGTTCGGCCAGGCGCTGCACTTCCTCGGCCACCACCGAGAAGCCGCGGCCGGCCTCGCCGGCCGACGCCGCCTGGATGGCAGCGTTCAGCGCCAGCACGTTGGTCTGTTCGGTGATGTCGCTGATCAGCTCGGTGATCTCGCCGATCTCCTGCGACGATTCGCCCAGCCGCTTGATGCGCTTGGAGGTGTCCTGGATCTGGTCGCGGATCGAGTTCATGCCGCCGATGGTGTTCTGCACCGCCTGCAAGCCGGTCTCGGCCGCCTGCAGCGATTGCGCCGCCACCATCGCGGTGCGCTGCGCCTGCGCCGACACCTCGTTGATGCGCCCGGCCATCTGCAGCACCGATTCGCCGGTGTCGCGGATCTCGCGCAGCTGCTCGGTCGAGGTGGCCAGCAGCTCGGTCGAGGTCTGCTCCACCTGCTGCGTGGTGTCGGTCACGCGCGCCACCGTGCTCTGCACCGCCGACACCAGCGTGCGCAGCTCTTCCACCGTGTAGTTGACCGAGTCGGCGATGGCGCCGGTGATGTCTTCCGTCACCGTCGCCTGCTGCGTCAGGTCGCCTTCGGCCACCGTCTGCAGCTCGTTCATCAGCCGCAGAATGGCGGCCTGGTTGGCGTCGTTGACGCGCTTGGCTTCCTGCTCCTGGCGTTCGGCCTCGAGGCGCTGGCCTTCGGCGAGCTTCGCCCGCGTGGTCTGGTCGCCGACGAACAGCTTCAGGATGCCCGCACCGCCGGCCAGCAACAGCAGCGCCGACACCGCCATCACCGCGATGTGCAGGCCGCTCAGGCCCCCGGTGCCGGCCAGTTGCTGCTGCAGCGTCTGCAAGCCTTGGCGCAGCGGCTCGCTGTCGGCGACGATCACGCCCTGCGCGTCGCGCGCGGCTACGAGCCCCTTGAGGTTGGCCAGGATCGCGTTCGACTGCGCCTGCGCGGCATCGTGCAGCTTCAGCAGCGCCGCCATGCGCTCGCGCGCTTGCGCACTGCCGGCATTCACGCCCTCGGCCAGCTCGCGGAAGGTCTTCAGGTCGCGGCCCAGCAGGAACACCGCCTCCGGATTGACGCCTTCCAGCGTGATGAACTCGCTGGCGCTCTTGCCGATGCGCTGCGTCAGCATCACCAGATGACCCATCGCCGCCAAGTCGGCGGCCGAGGCGCCCTGCTGCAGCTTCAGCGAGGACACGGTCTCGGCAACGTCCAGCAGCTCGCCGGACTGCTTGTTGATGGCGCGCAGCGACTGGCCGACCTCGGTCAGCGCCTTCTGCTGCGCCAGCACGATGGCGGCGTTCTTGTCGGCGCGATCGACCAGCGGCAGCAGCGGGTCCACCGCCTGCTGCACCGCGGCCGGTAGGCTGGGGGCGCTGCCGTCGCTGGCGGCCAGCGCGCGCACGTTGCGCGTCAGCACCTCGACGCTTTCCTTCACTTCAGGGAAGGCCGCCGGCGCACCGATCATCGCCTGCGACACCGACTTGGCCAGGCGCTGCGATTCCATCAGCGCCTGGCCGATGGCGCCCACCTGCCCGCTGCTGCGCGAGGCCGCGCCGAGCGCCAGCACCGTCGACATCGCCAGGCCGAGCAGGCCGGCGCCGACCATGCCGAAGAGCACGCGCTGCTGCAGCTGTGCTCGCAGGTGGCCGATCAACGGCAGCGCGGCGCCCGGGTCCGGCGCGTCGACGACGGCGTCCTGCACGCGCGTTTCGCTGAAGTCGCCGGCCATCTCGGACGGCGTCACCTCGGAGATGATCGACGAGTCGTGCACTTCGTAGCTGGCGCGCACGTCCGGGGCCGGCGTCGGCGCCACGCGCATCGACTGCGTGTCGGGCGCCGGGCTCTCCGGGTACGCGGTGACGACGTCGTCGAACTGCGAATCGTAGGCCGCAGAATCGGCGCGCGCGTCGCGCGGGCGGCTCGTGATCTTGTCCATGAAGCTCATGTCACCCTCTTCGGTTGTTCGTCCCGCTGGGCGCGCTGCCGGCCTCTAGCCGGCAACACCCAGGAACTGTTCGTGGCCGGCCAGTGCCGCCAACTCGATTTCCTGCCACACGCGTCCGTCGGCGTCGCGCCAGCGCGCGCCGGCAAAGGCCGGGCGCTCGACCGGCCCAGCCTCGTCGGCGCTCAGCTGGTCGGCATTGCGCAGCCCGGCCAGCTTGTCGACCAGCAAGGCGCAGTTCACGCCCAGCGATGGGTTCAGCGCCAGCAGCCGCGCGCCATCGCCGGCCAGCGCGCCGGCAGCACGCTGCAGCCCGAGAAACTGCGCCAGGTCGACCACGGCATGCAGCCCGCCGCGCAGGTTGGCCACACCGGCAAACCAGGGCTGGGTGTGCGGCACCGGCAGCACGCTGCCGACGGTGAAGATCTCGCCCGCCTGGTGCAGCGGGAACAGCAGGCCCTGCCCGGCACATTCCACCGCCAGCCAGGACATCACGCGCGCCTCGGTGCGCGCCGCCTGCATGCGGCTGGCGAGGCGCCCTTGCAGTTCGCGCAGTGCTTCGCGATTAGACATTTGGGCTTTCCACGCCGCAGCCACGGGCGGCAAGAAGCCGCGCCAAAGCGAGCGGCCGCCGGGGATCCGGCTCTGCCTGTCCCCTGGCGGCGCCCCCTTGAGGGGGAGCGCCGAAGGCGCTTCGGGCGTGGTCCATTCAGTCGAAGGCCTTGATCTTGCTGACCAGCTCTTCGGCGTTGACCGGCTTGACGATGTAGTCCCGCGCACCCTGGCGCATGCCCCAGACCTTGTCGGTCTCCTGGTTCTTGCTGGTGCACATGATCACCGGCACCGACGACCAGCGCGGGTCGCGCGTGATGGCACGCGTCAGCTGGAAGCCGTTCTGGCCCGGCATGACCACGTCCATCAGGATCAGGTCGGGCTTGTCCTCGCTGAGCCGGCGCATCGCTTCGTCGCCGTTCTCGGCCGTGCGCACGTGGTAGCCGCGCTTGCCGAGCAGCTCCGACAGATGGTGCAGCTCGGTCTTGGAATCGTCGACCAACAGGATCTTCTGGATGGACATGGGCGCTTCCTTGGCAATGGCCCCTGCAGGGCATGGAGCTCTATGGCGTCGACCGGGCGACGCGCACGTACATCAAGCCGCCTGGCCGCTGAACTGTTCCACAGCACGCAGCAGTTGTTCCTTGGTAAAGGGCTTGGTTAGGTACTCTTCTGAACCGACCATGCGGCCGCGCGCCTTGTCGAACAGCCCGTCCTTGGACGACAGCATGATCACCGGCACGTGGGCGAAACGCGGGTTGCGCTTGATGATCGCGCAGGTCTGGTAGCCGTCCAGCCGCGGCATCAGGATGTCGCAGAAGATCAGCTGCGGCGCATGGTCGTTGACCTTGGCCAGCGCATCGAAGCCGTCCTCGGCCAGCACCACCTCGTGCCCGCCCTGGCGCAGGAAGATCTCGGCACTGCGCCGGATGGTGTTGCTGTCATCGATCACCAGCACCTTGGCGCCGGTGGCAGCGGTGGCCGAAGCTTCGATTTCCAAATGAGCTCTCCTCGATGAGGTGGCAGCGCGGCGGCTGGCCAACGCTCAGATTTCGACCATTTCGAAGTCTTCTTTACGGGCGCCGCACTCCGGACAGGTCCAATTCATCGGAATATCGGCCCAGGCCGTGCCCGGTGCGATGCCGTGCTCCGGGTCGCCGACGGCTTCGTCGTAGATCCAGCCGCAGATCAGGCACATCCAGGTACGGGTATCGCTCACGACGCCTTGGGTTCAGGTCACTACAATGGGCAACGATTGTAGCCACCGCCCCCTGCCAAAAGCCCTAGGGCACTAGGCACATACGCAACATTCCTCAGATTCCGCTAGAGCTTCACGGAAATCTCCGCAAGCCCCGATCGCGCAGGACCCGAACCATGAGCTCAGCCCCCGCCCTGGCCACCGACACGCCCGATCCGATGCAGGAACCGGCGGCTCCGGCCTGCGTGATGAGCTTCAACGCCAGCGACCCCAGCGGCGCCAGCGGCCTGGCCGGTGACATCGCCACCATCGCGGCGATGGGCGCGCATGCGCTGCCGGTGGTCACCACGATCGTGATGCGCGACACCGCCGAGGTCTTCGACCACCACCCGCTCGACGCCGAGGTGGTGGTGGAGCAGGCGCGCTCGGTGCTCGAGGACGTCACGCTGGCCGGCTGGAAGGTGGGTTTCCTCGGCTCGGCCGAAGCGGTCAGCGCCGTCGCCGAGGTGCTGAGCGACTACCCCGAGCTGCCTCTGGTGTCGTACCTGCCGCCGCTGAGCTGGCTGGACGAGGACCAGCAGATGCCCTACCTGGACGCCTTCCGCGAGCTGATCCTGCCCGCCACCGAGGTGCTGGTGGGTAACCACAAGACGCTGACCGACTTCCTGCTGCCCGACTGGGACAGCGAGCGCCCGGCCTCGCCGCGCGAGCTGGCGGTGGCCGCCGGTGAACACGGCACGCGCTTCGTGCTCGTCACCGGTGTGATGCTCCCATCCAAGGGCAACGAGCAGTTCATCGACAACGTGCTGGCTTCGCCGCAGGGCGCGCTCACCGGCGAGAAGTTCGAGCGCTTCGAGGCCGCCTTCGTCGGCGCCGGCGACACGCTGGCCGCGGCGCTGGCCTCGCTGCTGGCCGCCGGCAGCGAACTGCAGGCTGCCGTCGGCGAGGCGCTGGCCTTCCTCGACCAGAGCCTGGATTCGGGCTTCCGCCCGGGCATGGGCAACGTCGTGCCCGACCGCTTCTTCTGGGCCATGCCGCCGGCCGAAGAGGGCGAGGAAGCCGCAGCGGCAGAGGCCGAGGCCCTGGCCGACGACAGCGCCGCCAAGGGGGCCAGTCGGCGTGTGCATTGAGCAGCGGCTTCGCCGCTCCCCCTCAAGGGGGCGACGCCAGCGGCCTGGCGAAGCCAGTTTCGCGGCGTCTGCTTGGGAACATACCGCGGTGCGGGCCTCGTAGGCACGACAACGCATTCCATGTCCGGCCAAACCAATTCTTCTCTGTTCGAGCGCGCGCAGCGCGTCATTCCCGGCGGCGTGAATTCGCCGGTGCGTGCCTTCCGCGCCGTCGGCGGCACGCCGCGTTTCATCCAGCGCGCTTCGGGCGCCTACATGTGGGACGCCGAGGGCCGGCGCTACATCGACTACATCGGCTCCTGGGGCCCGATGATCCTGGGCCACGGCCATCCGGCGGTGCTGGAGGCGGTGCACAAGGCCGCGCGCGACGGCCTGAGCTTCGGCGCACCCACCGAACGCGAGATCGAGCTGGCCGAAGCCATCATCCGTCTGGCGCCCAGCGTCGAGCAGATCCGCCTGGTCAGCAGCGGCACCGAAGCCGGCATGAGCGCGCTGCGCCTGGCGCGCGGCGCCACCGGCCGCAGCAGGATCATCAAGTTCGAGGGCTGCTACCACGGCCATGCCGACGCGCTGCTGGTCAAGGCCGGCTCGGGGCTGGCGACCTTCGGCCACCCCACCAGCGCCGGTGTGCCGGCCGAGGTGGTGCAGCACACGCTGGTGCTCGAATACAACAATGTCGCGCAGCTGGAAGAAGCCTTCGCCACGCACGGGCCGGACCTGGCCTGCGTGATGATCGAGCCGATCGCCGGCAACATGAATTTCGTGCGCGCGTCCGTGCCCTTCATGACGCGGCTGCGCGAGCTGTGCACCAAGCACGGCGCACTGCTGGTCTTCGACGAGGTGATGACGGGCTTTCGCGTCGCGCTCGGCGGCGCACAGAGCCTGTATGCCCAGCTGATCCCCGGCTTCAAGC
The DNA here is from genome assembly GCA_964446545.1 of uncultured Rubrivivax sp. Classification (GTDB taxonomy): domain Bacteria; phylum Pseudomonadota; class Gammaproteobacteria; order Burkholderiales; family Burkholderiaceae_C; genus Rubrivivax. The sequence continues at coordinate 30,654 of CAYUPF010000004.1, read as the reverse complement.
CTGACATGAGCGTGTTCGGCAAGGTCATCGGCGGCGGCATGCCGCTGGCCGCCTTCGGCGGCACGAAGGACGTGATGAGCCAGCTGGCGCCGCTGGGTCCGGTGTACCAGGCCGGCACGCTCAGCGGCAACCCGGTGGCCACCGCCTGCGGGCTGGCAACGCTGAAGGAGATCACCCAGCCGGGCTTCTTCGAGGCGCTGTCGGCGAAGACCCGCTCGCTCGTCGATGGCCTCACTGGCGCGGCGCGCGCCGCCGGCGTGCCGCTGGTCGGCGACTGCGAAGGCGGCATGTTCGGCTTCTTCTTCGCCGACGCCCTGCCGCAGAACTACGGCGTCGTCATGGCCACCGACAAGGAGCGCTTCAACCGCTTCTTCCATGCCATGCTTGAGCGCGGCGTGTACCTGGCGCCGGCGCTGTACGAGGCCGGCTTCGTCAGCGCGGCGCACAGCGCCGACGACATCGCCGCCACCGTCGCGGCCGCCAGCGAGGCGCTGCGCGGCTGAATCAGGCCGGCGAGGAGCGCAGGCCGTAGACCTGGCCACCGACGAACAGATATTCGGCACGCAGCACCGCATCGCCCTTCTCGCCGGTGAAGGTGAAGCCGAGCACGCCCAGCGTGTCGCCGACCTTGATCTCCGGCACCTTCCAGGCGTTCATGCGCGTCAGCGGCGCGAGTTCGATCTCCCAGACGCGGTCCTTGCGCGTGGGCAACTGCGCCGCCTTCAGCAAGGCCGCGCCGTCGACACCGGCCGACTGCGCCGGCAGCGGGCGGCTCGCCAGGTCGGCGGGCAGCTTCAGGTCGGCGGGCACTTCCAGCATCAGCTCGGCATGCGGGTTGCGCCAGGCGACCTGGGTGGCGCGCCCTTCCAGCCAGATCGGGCGGCCCTGGTCGAAACTGCTCCAGCCATGGTGGGCGCGGGCGGCCAGCGGCGCGGTCAATGCGGCGGCAAGTAGCGATCGACGTTGCATGCTCATCTCCTATTCGTAGGCAATCCAGCGACCGCAGATCATGACAGCCAGCCAAAGCCCCGTCGACACCGCGGTCTGAATGCGGGCGCCGCGGTCCAGCAATTCCAGGCTGCCGCGGGCATGGAACCACAGTGCATTCAACCCGGCCAGCAGCACCAGCCCCATCTTGACCAAGAAAGCGCGGCTGGCCAGCAGCTCCTCGGTCTGACCGGCGAACATCAGCAGCCCGCTGGTACCGAGGATCGCAAAACCCAGCAGCGACAGCCGCAGCGCCAGCCGCGCCAGGGCGCGCACCGGCAGCTCGGGGCCGAAGCCCCAGACGCGCAACTCGAACAGCACCAGGTTGCCCAGCAGCAGCGCGATGCCGAGGATGTGCACTACCTCCAGCGCCGGGTAGGCCCAGGGGTGCGTGACGATCCAGGCAAACATGTGGGCGATTGTGGCCTCCTAGAATCGGCCGCATGCATATTCATATCCTCGGCATCTGCGGCACCTTCATGGGCGGGCTGGCGGCGCTGGCGCGTGAAGCCGGACACCAGGTCACTGGCTGCGATGCCAACGTCTACCCGCCGATGAGCGAGCAGCTGCGCGCGCTGGGCATCGAGCTGGTCGAAGGCTTCGGCGCCGAGCAGATGGCCTTCGCGCCCGACATCTACGTGGTCGGCAACGTGGTCACGCGCGGCAATGCGCTGATGGAAGCCATCCTCGACGCCGGCGCACCCTACACCAGCGGCCCGCAGTGGCTGGCCGAACAGGTGCTGCCGGGCCGCCACGTGCTGGCGGTGGCCGGCACCCACGGCAAGACCACGACCACCGCGATGCTCGCCTGGGTGCTCGACCAGGCCGGATTGAAGCCCGGCTTCCTGGTCGGTGGTGTGCCACTGAACTTCGGCGTGTCGGCGCGGCTTGGGAACACGAGCGACACCCGACCGGGCGTCGCGTGCAAGCCCTTCGTCATCGAGGCCGACGAGTACGACACCGCCTTCTTCGACAAGCGCAGCAAGTTCGTGCACTACCGGCCGCGCACCGCGATCCTGAACAACCTGGAGCTGGACCACGCCGACATCTTTCCGGACCTGGCGGCGATCGAGACCCAGTTCCACCACCTGGTGCGCACCGTGCCGGCCTCGGGCCGGCTGGTGGTGAACGCACGCGACGAGGCGCTGCAGCGCGTGCTGGCGCGCGGCTGCTGGAGCGAGCTGCAGCGCTTCGGCACGCGCAAGGAAGAACCCGGCGGGTTGCGCGCGCGCGGCGAGCCGCATGCCTTCGACGTGCTGCGCGGCAGCCTGAAGATCGCGCGTGTCGACTGGCCGCTGCTGGGCGAGCACAACCAGCTCAATGCGCTGGCCGCGCTGGCCGCGGCCGAACACGTGGGCGTGGCGCCCGAGGCTGCCGCCGCCTCGCTGGCCGGCTTCGAGAACGTGCGCCGCCGCCTCGAGCTGCGCGGCGAGGCCGGCGGCGTGAAGGTCTACGACGACTTCGCGCACCACCCCACGGCCATGCGCAGCACCGTCGACGGGCTGCGCCGCAAGGTCGGGCTGCAGCGCATCCTGGCGGTGTTCGAGCCGCGCTCCAACACCATGAAGCTCGGCGCGATGAAGGCGCAGCTGCCCTGGGCACTGGAAGAGGCCGACCTGAGCTTCTGCCTGCAGGGCGACTACGGCTGGAGCGCGCAGGAGGCGCTGGCGCCGCTGGGCGAGCACGCGCTGGTGGCCGATTCGGTGGACAAGCTGGTGGCCGAAGTGGTGCGGGCCACGCGGCCCGGCGACCACGTGCTGTGCATGAGCAACGGCGGCTTCGGCGGCATCCACGCCAAGCTGCTGGCCGCGCTGCAGGCGAAGGCCTGATGGCGGCATTCGCGTCCGGCGCACGGTCGCCCGAAGGCGGGCGCGATCCCCTCGGGGAGTCGCTGGCAGTACCCCGCGGGCGGGGGGCCGGCATCACGCACCTGCTCTACCTGCACGGCTTCCGCTCGTCGCCGAAGTCCTTCAAGGCGCAGCGGCTGCAGGCCTGGCTGATGGCGCACCGCCCCGACGTGCACTGGTGGTGCCCGCAGCTGCCGCCGTCGCCACGTGCGGCGATAGAGCTGCTGCGCGACGGCACCGCCGGCTGGCCCGCGGCGACATCGGCCGTGCTCGGCAGCTCGCTCGGCGGCTTCTATGCCACCGTGGTGGCCGAAGAGCGCGGCTGGCCGGCGGTGCTGATGAACCCGGCCGTCGACCCGGCGCGCGACCTGGCGGCTTATGTCGGCGAGCTGACCGCCTTCCACACGCCCGAGGAGCGCTTCTTCTTCCGCCCCGAATACGTCGACGAGTTGCGCGCCATGAGCCCGGCGGCGATCACCCGGCCCGAGCGCTACTTCGCGATCTTCGCCAAGGGCGACGAACTGCTCGACTGGCGCGAGATGGTCGCGCGCTATCCGGGCGTGAACCTGCGGCTGCTGTCGGTGAGCGACCATGCGCTGTCGGACTACGACGCGCATCAACCCCACATCCTGAAGTTCCTGCAGCTATGCGACTGAAACACAAGACCTGCATCGTCACCGGCGCCGCCCAGGGCATCGGCCTGGCCACCGCATTGAAGTTTGCCGAAGAAGGCGCCAACGTCGTCGTCGCCGACCTCAAGCCCGAGGGCGTGGACGCTGCGGTGGCGCTGGTGCGCGCCCGCGGCGCGCAGGCGCTGGGCTTCGCGCTCAACGTCACCGACCGCGAGGCGCTGGACCCCATGGCCGCGGCTGTAAAGGAGCGCTTCGGCAGCATCGACGTGCTCGTCAACAACGCCGGCATCACCAAGGACGCGCGGCTGCAGAAGATGACGCTGGCGCAGTTCGACGCGGTCATCGACGTCAATCTGCGCGGCGTCTTCCATTGCACGCAGGCGGTGCTGCCGGCGATGCTGGCGCAGGCCTCGGGCGTGGTCCTCAATGCCAGCAGCGTGGTCGGCATCTACGGCAATTTCGGCCAGACCAACTATGCGGCCAGCAAGTTCGGCGTCATCGGCTTCACCAAGACCTGGAGCCGCGAGCTCGGCCCCAAGGGCATCCGCGTCAACGCGGTGGCGCCGGGCTTCGTCGAGACGCCGATCCTGGCCACCATCCCCGACAAGGTGCTGCAGCAGATGCGCGAGCAGGTGCCGCTGCACCGGCTGGGCAAGCCCGAGGAGATCGCCAACGTCTACGCCTTCCTGGCCAGCGACGAGGCCAGCTACATCAATGGCGCGGTGATCGAGGTGTCGGGCGGGATGACCGTGTAGTTCGCCGACCGCGGCGTCTCAGCGCGGCTGGTGCGCCAGGTAGTGCGCCAGGTCCTCGAGCTCGGGCTCGCGCAGCGTGGCCAGTGCCTCGCCCATCGCGTTGGTGTAGCCGGCGCGCACGCCGCTGCGAAAGCCCTTCAGCGCGATCTGCAGATAGTCCTCGCGCTGGTACGCGAGCCGCGGCACGTTGCGGCCGCCGCTCAGGTCCTTGCCGTGGCAGGCCAGGCAGAGGTGCCGCTCGGCCAGTGCCTTGCCACGCTCCAGCCGCAGCGGGTCGGCCGCGGCCGGGTCGGGCGACGGCGGCGGCGGCAGCGTGGCGATGAAGTCCGAAAAGCCCCGCAGGTCGTCGTTGCTCATGCCCTTGGCCATCGCGGCCATCGCCGGCGCCAGCGGATGGTCGTTGCGCCGCCCTTCGCGGAACAGGAACAGCTGCGTGATTGCATAGAACGACGGCTGGCCGCCGAGCGAGGGCGTCTGCGCCAGGCTGCTCGCCCCCTGCGCGCCATGGCAGGCCGCGCAGTGGTCGGCATAACGTTGTGCATAGCCGCCACCCTGCGCCGCCGCCGCGGTGGCGGCCGCGGCCCACACGGCGGCGAGCACAGCGTGCGAGCGCATCGGCGCTTCAGCGGCCCGAGTAGCTGATGCGGTAGATGGCGCCGTTGTGGTCGTCGCTGACGAGCAGCGAGCCGTCCTTCATGACCATCACGTCGGCCGGCCGGCCCAGGTACTCGTTGTTCTCGACCAGGCCGGTCAGGAAGGGCTCGATACGCGACACGCCGCCCTTGCCGTCGGGGAAGGCGACCACCACGTCGGCGGCGTACTTCTTGGTGCGGTTCCACGGCCCGTGACGGGCGATGAAGATCGCGCCCCGGTACTTGGCCGGGAACATCTTGCCGGTGTAAAAGCGCATGCCCAACGGCGCCGCGTGCGCGCCGAGCTTGGCCACCGGCTTGACGTAGTCGGCGCAGCTCTTGCCCCAGCCGAACTCCGGATCGACGAAGTCGCCGGCGTGGCAGTACGGATAGCCGAAGTTGTCCTTGCCCGGCCGGGTGACATGGTTCAGCTCGTCCTCGGGCAGGTCCTCGCTGAGCCAGTCGCGCTGGTTGTCGGTGAACCACAGGCTGCCGTCCTTCGGGTCGAAGTCGAAGCCGACGGTGTTGCGCATGCCGCTGGCGACCACCTCGACACCGCTGCCGTCGAGGTTCATCTTGTAGATCTTCGCGTACTGTTCGGCCGGCTCGCAGATGTTGCAGTTGGCGCCGATGGGCACGTACAGCTTGCCGTCGGGCCCGACCTTGATGAACTTCCAGCCGTGCGGGATGTCGCCCGGCAGCTTGTCGTAGACCATCACCGGCGCCGGCAGCGTGTCGAGATCGGCCTCGATGTTGTCGTAGCGCACGATGTCCTTGGGCGAGGCCAGGTACAGCGATCCCTTGTGGAATTCGATGCCGTTTGGAAGGAACAGCTTCTCGGCCAACACCTTGACCTCGCGCTTGCCACCGTTGTCGACCACCGCATACAGCTTGCCGCCGACGAACAGCGAGCTGACGAAGACCGTGCCCTTGTCACCCTGGCGCAGGCCGCGTGCGTCGAGGATGTCGCTGGCGAAGACCTCGACCTTGAAGCCCGGCGGCAGCTTCATCTTGGCGATGGGCAGCTTGTCGGCCGCCGTCGGGATGGGAAACGCGGGCACCGGCGCCATCTTCATCGCCGTGTCGGTCTTCGGCCGGCCCTTGGCCCAGAAAGGCTCCTCCTGGGCCTGCTGCGCGTGTGCGCCAAAGGCAGCCAGCGCAATCGCGGCGACCGCTGCGCGCGCGAGCCGCATCCGTGATGGGGTCATCTGCATCATCGTGTCTCCTCCGTGGGTGGCTGTGGAGCGGGCTGTCTTCGCCGCTCCCGGGCCAGCATATTCCCGCCAAAAGGCGCGGCCATTGGCGAACACCCTGAAAGCGCGCGCCCATGGGTCCGGTCTGGTCCGGGTCAGGGGCTGGCAGCGCCTTTCAGGAAGGCCTCGTTCAAGGCATTCGCCCGCTGCGCCGCCTGGCGCTGCTGCAGTCGCGTCGCATAGGCCTCGAAGCTCGGCCGCCTGTCGACGGTGCCGAACATCAGCCCCCAGCCCAGCGCGGAGCCCAGCACCACGTCGGCGGCGGTGAACTGCTCGCCGCACACGTAGGGGCCGGGGCGCAGCGCCGTCTCCAGGGCGTCGAGCGCATCGGCATACGAGCCGAAGCCGACCATGCGGCTGCGCCCCTCGGGCACCTGCCAGCCCAGCGTCCGGGCAGTGGTGGCCATCTCCAGCGGACCGGCGGTGAAGAACATCCAGCGGTAGTAGGCGGCGCGCGCCGGGTCGCCGGGCGGCGGCGCCAGCCGGCGCTGCGGGAAGCGGTCGGCCAGGTAGGCGCAGATCGCCGCCGACTCGGTGACCGCGGTGTCGCCGTCGCGCAGGGCCGGCACCTTGCCCATCGGGTTCAGCGCCAGGTACTCGGGGGCCTTCATCGTGCTGCCGTAGTCCAGCCACACGGTGCGGTAGGGTTCGCCCACCTCTTCGAGCATCCAGTGGGCGATGCGGCCGCGCGATTGCGGGTGGGTGTAGAAGACCAGATCGCTCATGGCAGCAACTCCCGGTGGACAGGCGTGGCCTGTGGCACACATCGTAGCGCCGCGCCGCTGGGTGCGCGCCCGCAGCGGCGACAATCGCGCCCCATGTACGCATTGTTCGAAGACAGCGGCAAATTCCTGGCGGGCCGCCTGATGTCCGAGGCCGACAGCTCGATGCAGGTCGAGCTCGACTCGGGCAAGCGCGTCAAGGTCAAGGCCGCCAACGTGCTGCTGCGCTTCGACGCACCGCAGCCGGCCGAGCTGATCGCGCGTGCGCAGACGCTGGCGCAGGAGATCGACCTGGACCTGGCCTGGGAATTCGCGCCCGAGGCCGAGTTCGGTTTTGCCGACCTGGCGCGCGAGTATTTCGAGGCATCGGCCGGCACCGACAAGCAGGCCGCGGCGCTGTTCCGGCTGTTCGAGGCGCCGCACTACTTTCGCCGCCTGGGCAGGGGGATGTTCAAGAAGGCGCCGGAGGACACCGTCAAGGCGGCGCTGCTGGGCATCGAGCGCAAGAAGCAGCAGGCCTTGCAGATCGAACAGTGGGCTGAAGCGCTCGTCGCCGGCGAATGCCCGGCGCCGATCCGCGAACAGCTCTACCGCATCCTCTTCAGGCCCGACAAGAACGGCCCCGAATACAAGGCCGTGGTCGAGGCGACGCGGCGCGCGCAGCGCGCGCCGCTGGATCTGCTGAAGGCCGCGGGCGCCATCGACAGCCCCTACCAGTTCCACTGGAAGCGCTTCCTCTTCGAGACCTTCCCCAAGGGCACGGCCTTCCCGGCGCTGGAGGTGCCGCCGGTCAAGGAGACGCTGCCGCTGTCGCCGGCGCAGGCCTTCTCGGTGGACGATTCGGCCACGACCGAGATCGACGATGCGCTGTCGGTGCAGGGCCTGGGCAGCGGCACGGTGGTCTTCGGCATCCACATCGCCGCGCCGGGGCTGGCGATCACGCCCGACTCGGCGCTGGACAAGGTGGCACGCGAGCGCCTGTCCACGGTCTACATGCCGGGCTGGAAGCTGACGATGCTGCCCGATGCGGTGGTGCAGGCCTACACGCTGACGGCGGGCGCCGACTGCCCCGCGGTGAGCCAGTACGTCAGCTTCGACGAAGCCACGCTGGCGCTGAAAGGCAGCGAGACCCGGCTGGAGCGCGTGCGCATCGTCACCAATCTGCGCCACGACCAGCTCGACAGCGTCATCACCGAAGCCACGCTGCGCGGCGAGGCGCCGGCCGACTACGCGCATGCCGCGGAGCTGGCCTTCGCCTTCCGCCTGGCACAGCACCTAAAGGCGCAGCGCGAGGTGATGCGCGGCAAGCCGGAGCTGTTCAACCGCCCCGACTACAACTTCAAGCTCGAAGGCGACGGGGCCGAGCCGAGCGGCGACGAGCGCGTGTCCATCGGCACGCGCATGCGCGGCGCGCCGCTGGACCTGATCGTCTCCGAAGCCATGATCCTGGCCAACAGCCGCTGGGGCGGCTGGCTGGCCGAATGCGGCGTGCCCGGCATCTACCGCAGCCAGGCCGCGCTGGCACCCGGCGTCAAGGTGCGCATGGGCACGCGCCCGGCACCGCATGCCGGCATGGGCGTGGCGCAGTACACCTGGGCCAGCTCACCGCTGCGCCGTTACGTGGACCTGGTCAACCAGTGGCAGATCATCGCCTGCGCACGCCACGGCCGCACCGCGGCGCTGGCCGCGCCCTTCAAGCCCAAGGATGCGGCGCTGTTCTCCATCATCTCCGGTTTCGACGCGGCCTATGGCGCCTACAACGACTTCCAGAACGCGATCGAGCGCTACTGGACGCTGCGCTGGCTGGAACAGAACGGCATCGGCGAACTCGAAGCCACGGTGATGAAAGACGGACTGGTACGCGCCGACACGCTGCCGCTGGTGTTCCGCGCGCTCGGCACCGACAGCTTGCCGCGCGGCGCGCGCGTGCGGGTGCGCCTCACGGGCAGCGACCTGCTGACCTTGGAGCTGCATGCGACGCTGCTGGCGCGCATCGAGGCGCCGGCCGTACCCGAGGCCTCATTGGCCGAGCCCGAGGCCGAGGACGAAAGCCCCGATGCCGGCGCACTGCGCCTGGCCATCGACCTGGACGAAGCGGCGGCGGACGACGCACCGCCGGCAGCGGCAGCCTGAGGCCAGACGCAGTGATGGGCTTTCGCGGCCTGAGCACGCTGCACTGGGCGCTGCTGGTATCGGTGGGCGTGCATGCCGCGCTGCTGACGGTGCGTGTGGTCGACCCCGAAGGCTTCAACCGCATCTTCGAGGACACGCCGCTGGAGGTGATCCTGGTCAATGCACGCTCCACCGAAGCGCCGACACGCGCGCAGGCCATCGCCCAGGCCTCGCTGGCCGGCGGCGGCGAAGCCGACAAGGGCCGCGCCACTTCGCCGCTGCCGCCGACCCCGCAGATGGAATTCGGCGACGCGCCGGCCGACGCGCACCGCAAGATCGACAAGCTGCAGGAGCAACAGCAGCAGCTGCTGGCGCAGATCCGCCGCGAGGTGGCGGCGTTGCCGCCGCCCGACCCGACACGTGACGACGGCGACCCGCAGCACGCCCAGCAGGAAGAACGGCGCCGCCAGCTGCTGCGGCTGCTGGCCGAGATCGAAAAGCGCATCAACGAAGAGAACGCACGCCCCAAGAAGCGCTACATCAGCCCGGCCACACGCGAGGAGGTGTATGCCATCTACTACGACGCGCTGCGCCGCAAGATCGAGGCGCGCGGCACGCGCGACTTTCCCGAATACCGCGGCCGCAAGCTCTACGGCGAGCTGACGATGAACGTCACCATCGACCGCCGCGGCCATGTGGTGGATGCCGAGATCGTGCGCCCGTCCAGCCAGCGGCTGCTCGACCAGCGCGCGCTGGCCATCGTGCGTGCCGCCGCGCCCTTCGGCCCCTTCAACGCGGCCATGCGCAAGCAGGCCGACCAGATCGTCATCACCTCGCGCTTCCGCTTCACGCGCGACGAAGGTCTGGAAACCACCCTCAGCAATTCGCAGCCATGAGCGCGCCGGGCCGTTCCCAAGCACTCCTACCACAGCGCGCAGCGCGAAGGTCAATCTCATGAGCGCCCCTAGGCCGGCCGGGGCCGGCCGTCCCCCGCGGGGATCAAGGAAAGTGGCAAAGCCACATTTCCTTGAGAGCCCCGCTCCCGACCGTTATGCCGTGCTCGGCAACCCCGTCGCGCACAGCCAGTCGCCCTTCATCCACGCCGAATTCGCGCGCCAGACCGGGCAGGACCTGGGGTACACGCGCGTGCTGTGTGCGATGGACGGCTTTGCCGACGCGGTGCGGGCCTTTGCCGAGTCGGGCGCGCGCGGCTGCAACATCACCATGCCCTTCAAGTTCCAGTCGGCGGCGCTGGCGCGGCGGGTGACGCCTCGCGCCGCGCTGGCGCAGGCGGCCAACGTGCTGTGTTTCGATGCCGAAGGCTGGCTCGCCGACAACACCGACGGCATCGGCCTGGTGCGCGACCTGCAGAAGAATGCCGGCCTGTCGCTGGCCGGCCGGCGCGTGTTGCTGATCGGCGCGGGCGGTGCGGCCGCCGGCGTGCTGGGGCCGCTGATCGAGGCACGGCCGGCGCAGATCCGCGTCGCCAACCGCACGCCCGACAAGGCGGCCGCGCTGGTACAGCGCCATGCCGCGCTGGCCGCAGCCTGCGGCGTGGCGCTGTCCGACAGCGGGCTGGACGATGCCGGCGAGGCCTACGACGTGGTGCTGAACAGCAGCGCCAGCAGCCTGGGCGGCGTGGCCGCACCGGTGCGCGATGGCGTGCTCAAGCCCGGTGCGCTGGCGGTGGACCTGATGTACGGCGCCGCCGCGCGCCCGTTCATGGCCTGGGCCGAGAGCTTGGGCGCGGTGACGCGCGACGGCCTGGGCATGCTCGTCGAACAGGCGGCCGAAGCCTTCTTCGTCTGGCGCCAGGTCATGCCCGAGACGGCCCAGGTGCTGCAGCGGCTGCGCCGCCACCTGGACAACGCCGCGCCGACATGAAGGCCGCACGCAGGCTGCTGGCGCTGCTGTTGCTGTGCCTGGTGGCGCTGCAGCTGAGTTTTGCGCTGCGCATCGCCGCCATGGCGTGGATAGCCCCGCAGTCCACCAGCTTCCAGCGCAGCGAAGCCTGGCGCTTGCTGGTGGAAAGACAGCGGATCCCATGGAGCCAGCAGTGGGTGCCCTATGCGCAGATCAGTCCACACCTGAAGCGCGCGGTCATCGCCAGCGAGGACGCCGGCTTCGCCGAACACAGCGGCGTCGAATGGGATGCGATCGAGCAGGCCTGGGAGAGGAACCAGCGCGCCGAGGCGCGGGCCGAGAAGTCCCAGGCGCGCGCACCGAGCCGGCCGGTGTCCGTCAAGGTGGTGGGCGGCTCGACCATCACCCAGCAGCTGGCGAAGAACCTGTTCCTGTCCGGTGAGCGCACCGCGCTGCGCAAGGCCCAGGAGCTGATGCTCACGCTGATGCTCGAAGGCCTGCTGTCCAAGCAGCGCATCCTGGAGATCTACCTGAACCACGTGGAATGGGGCGAAGGCATCTTCGGCGCTCAGGCCGCGGCGCGGCACTACTTCCACAAGGATGCGGCCAAGCTCGGCCCGGCGGAGGCGGCGCGGCTGGCGGTGATGCTGCCGGCGCCCAAGCGCTTCGAGAAGCGCCCGGGCTCGGCCTATGTCAGCGCGCGCGCCGCCACCATCCTGGCGCGCATGGGAGCGGTGCAGCCGCCCTGAGTCACACGCGCGCCACGGCTGCACCACCCACCAGCGCCAGTACGCCATCACCGACAGGTGGGTGCGCTCGCCGTAGAACGGGCCGATGGCGTCCACCGAGGCGCCGAGCAGCGCCAGCAGGTTCTTGTCGCTGCCGTCGCGCTTGAACAGCGCCGGCACCGCGCAGCATCAGCACCAGGACAGCTGGGTCGCCGCGGCGCGCCAGCTGAGGCTGGACGCCAGCAACCGGCACGCGCTGGCGTGCCGCCGCGGGGGGCTCAAGGGCTCACTCCTAGAATCGCCGCATGGTCAGCTCGATGGTTGCCGAGATCGCCAGCACCGCCGCCCGGCTGGTGGTGGACGAAGGCATGGAATACGCGCAGGCCAAGCGCAAGGCCGTGCGCCAGCTCGGTCGTCCGCCGCGCGGCAGCGAACTGCCCAGCAACGAAAGGGTCGAAGACGAGGTGCGCGCCTATCTCGAACTGTTCTGCGCCGACACCCAGCCCGCAGAACTGCGCGCGCTGCGCGAAGTGGCGCTGCGCTGGATGCGGCGGCTGGCCGAATTCCGCCCGCACCTGGGCGGCGCCGTCTGGCGCGGCACCGCCACCAGGTTGTCGGCCATCCACCTCGACCTGTACTGCGACGACCCCAAGTCGGCCGAGATCGCGCTGATCAACCAAGGCGTGGACTACGACGTGGCCGGCGACGGCGACCTCAACTACCTGAGCCTGGCCGAGCCCTGCCCGGGCCTGGGCGAGCCGGTCACGCTGCACCTGGCGGTGCGCGACCTGGACGACCAGCGCGGTGCGCTCAGGCCCGATGCGCGCGGCCGCAGCTGGCGCGGCGATGCCGCGGCGCTGCAGCGGCTGCTGGAGTCCGACGCCCCATGAACGCCGCCAGCACGCGGCGCGCGCTGCTGGCCGGCGTGGGGGTGCTGGCAGCCGCCGGGGGCGCCGTCTGGTACGCGCGCCACGCTTCGGTGGCCGCGGCGCACGCCGACCCCACCGAGCTGTGGAACCAGCGCTTCCCGCGGCCCGAGGGCGGCGAGTTGGTGATGGCGGCGCTGCGCGGCAAACCGCTGCTCGTCAACTTCTGGGCCACCTGGTGCCCGCCCTGCGTCAAGGAGCTGCCCGAGATCGACCGCTTTGCCCGCGGCCATGCCGCGCAGCTGAACGTGGTGGGTCTGGCCATCGACAGCCTGCTGCCCGTGCAGGCCTTCCTGAAGAAGCTGCCATTGCACTTCGACATCGGCATGGCCGGCATGGCGGGCACCGAGCTGACGCGCAGCCTGGGCAACCCGGCAGGCGCGCTGCCCTTCACCGTGCTGCTCGACGCCCAGGGCAAGCTTGTGCAGCGCAAGCTGGGCGAAACACGATACGACGAGTTGGCGGGCTGGGCAAAGCGGCTCTGAACTGCCGATTATCGCCATCGAATAGCATTCATCTGCTTTCTAGTGCCCGCAAGTTGCACCTTCTCTGGCTGACAGAACGAGTTGGCGATAACGTGCGCAAAAGCCTGCCGATGATGCACAATCCGCACTCCGCAACATTCTGTTGCCTACGCTGCACTCGTGCCCTGCTGGTTGATTACGGCCAGTTCGCAGGCAGTTCGACGAAGTTCACGACCAGAAACCGCCAGCTCATCACCACTGATGAACGCCTGACGGGTCGCGCCGGCCACCAGAGGCCCCCAGAAGAGGACAAACATGGATCTGCGCAAACTGAAGACCCTGATCGATCTGGTGTCGGAGTCGAACATCTCCGAACTGGAAATCACCGAAACCGAAGGCAAGGTGCGCATCGTCAAGGCCAGCCCGGCCGTGGCTCAGCCGATGATGGCCTATGCCATGCCACAGGGCGCGCCGCCGCCGCCCGCCGAGGCGCTGCGCGCCGCGGCGCCGGCCGCCACCGTCGAAGTGCCGGCCCCGGCAATCGAGAGCGGCCATGTGGTGACGTCGCCGATGGTCGGCACCTTCTATCGCGCCTCCAGCCCAGGCGGCAAGCCCCTGGTCGATGTGGGCAGCGCCGTCAAGGAGAACGAGCCGGTGTGCATCATCGAGGCGATGAAGATCATGAATGAGATCGAGGCCGGCCACGCCGGCACGGTCAAAAAGGTCCTGGTCGAGAACGGCCAGCCGGTCGAATTCGGCCAGCCCCTTTTCGTCATCGAATGATGCGGACCGAACCGGTGGAGGTTCATATGGACAAAGCGAATGGGAAGGCCGCGCCAGCGGCCGGCCGCAACCCATTCGGCCAACTGCAGCTCGCCATCGAATAGCGCCGCCGCCATGTTCAAGAAGATTCTCATCGCGAATCGCGGCGACCACGCCCCAGGTGTGGCGGCGAAGCCAATTCGCGCCGCGGGCGCAGCCCGCTAGGGCGATCGAGCCGAGGCACCATGTTCAAGAAAATTCTCATTGCCAATCGAGGCGAGATCGCCCTGCGCATCCAGCGTGCCTGCCGCGAAATGGGTATCCAGTCGGTGATCGTCTACTCCGAGGCCGACCGCGAAGCCAAGTACGTCAAGCTGGCCGACGAGGCGGTATGCATCGGCCCGGCGGCCTCGTCGCTGAGCTACCTGAACATGCCGGCGATCATCTCCACCGCCGAGGTCACCGACGCCGAGGCCATCCACCCCGGCTACGGCTTCCTGTCGGAGAACGCCGACTTCGCCGAGCGCGTGGAGCGCAGCGGCTTCACCTTCATCGGCCCGACGCCGGCATCGATCCGCATCATGGGCGACAAGGTCGCCGCCAAGCAGGCGATGATCAAGTCGGGCGTGCCCTGCGTGCCCGGCTCCGAAGGCGTGCTGCCCGACGACCCGAAGGAGGTGCTGCGCATCGCGCGCGGCATCGGCTATCCGGTGATCGTCAAGGCCGCCGGCGGCGGCGGCGGGCGCGGCATGCGCGTGGTGCACACCGAAGCCGCGCTGCTGCACGCGGTGCAGACCACGCGCGCCGAGGCCGGCGCGGCTTTCGGCAACCCGGCGCTGTACATGGAGAAGTTCCTCGAGCATCCGCGCCACATCGAGATCCAGGTGCTGGCCGACGAGCACCGCAACGCGGTCTGGCTGGGCGAGCGCGACTGCTCGATGCAGCGGCGCCACCAGAAAATCATCGAGGAGGCGCCCGCGCCCGGCATTCCGCGGCGCACCATCGAGCGCATCGGCGACCGCTGCGTGGCCGCGTGCAAGAAGATCGGCTACCGCGGCGCCGGCACCTTCGAGTTCCTGTACGAGAACGGCGAGTTCTACTTCATCGAGATGAACACGCGCGTGCAGGTCGAGCACCCGGTGACCGAGATGGTCACCGGCATCGACATCGTGCAGATGCAGATCCGCATCGCCGCCAACGAGAAGCTGCCCTTCACGCAGCGCGCGATCCAGATGCGCGGCCACGCGATCGAATGCCGCGTCAACGCCGAGGATCCGTACAAGTTCACGCCCTCGCCCGGGCGCATCAGCACCTGGCACCCACCGGGCGGCCCCGGCGTGCGCGTCGATTCGCACGCCTACGCCAACTACTTCGTGCCGCCGAACTACGACTCGATGATCGGCAAGATCATCTGCCACGGCGACACGCGCGAGCAGGCGCTGGCACGCATGCGCACCGCGCTGTCGGAAACCGTGGTCGAGGGCATCCAGACCAACATCCCGCTGCACCGCGAACTGATGGTGGACGCCAAGTTCATCGAGGGCGGCACCGGCATCCACTACCTCGAAGGCTGGCTCGGCCAGCACAAGCGCTAGGGCCATGTTCCAGCTGGTGCTGCGCGCACCGCAAGCGCTGGTCGAGACGGTGTCTGACGCGCTGATCGATGAGCTGGGCGCGCTGTCGGTGTCGGTCGAGGATGCCGATGCCGGCAGCGATGCCGAACAGGCGCTGTTCGGCGAGCCCGGCCTGCCGGCGCCGCGGCCGGGCTGGCAGCGCTCGGCCTTGCATGCGCTGTTTGCCGACGAAGCCGGCGCCTCGGCCGCGGCGGCCGCGCTGCTGGCGCAGGAATGGAGCGAAGGCCTGCGGCTGCAGTCGCTGCAGCCGCTGCCCGACCAGGACTGGGTGCGGCTGACCCAGTCGCAGTTCGAGCCGGTGGCCATTGCCGACGGCTTCTGGGTCGTGCCCAGCTGGCACCGCGTGCCGGCCGGCGCGCGGCAGGTCATTCGCCTCGACCCCGGCCTGGCCTTCGGCACCGGCACGCATCCGACCACGCGCATGTGCCTGCGCTGGCTGGCGGCGCATGCCGACGTGCTGTCGCGGCCCGAGGCCCGCGTGCTCGACTACGGCTGCGGCTCGGGCATCCTGGCCATCGGCGCGGCGCTGCACGGCGCCACCGACATCGACGCGGTGGACATCGACCCGGCCGCTGTGCAGTCCACCGAGGCCAATGCCCAGGCCAACGGCGTGCGCCTGCGCAGCGGCCTGCCGGAACAGGCCCAGGGCGACTACAGCGTGGTGCTGGCCAACA
The DNA here is from genome assembly GCA_964446545.1 of uncultured Rubrivivax sp. Taxonomy (GTDB): domain Bacteria; phylum Pseudomonadota; class Gammaproteobacteria; order Burkholderiales; family Burkholderiaceae_C; genus Rubrivivax. Next base: position 14,663 of record CAYUPF010000004.1, on the reverse strand, counting down.
TCCTGGCCACGCCGCTGCAACTGCTGGCGCCGCTGCTGTGTGCGCACCTGCGCCCGGGCGCGCAGCTGGTGCTGGCCGGCATCCTGGAGCGGCAGGCCGATCTCCTGAAGACCGCCTACGCGCCCTGGCTGGCGCTGCAGGTCAGCGATGCGCAGGAAGGCTGGATCCTGATGACCGGCCAGCGCTCCACGCACCCATGAGCCTGGCCACGCGCTGCCCGGCCTGCGGCACGGTGTTCCGTGTGGTGCGCGACCAGCTGAAGGTGTCCGACGGCTGGGTGCGCTGCGGGCGCTGCTCCGAAGTCTTCAACGCCGCCCAGCGGCTGTTCGACCTGGAGCCCCCCACACCCCAGGAGCGGCCGGCCGCCGTGGTGCACCACCTGCCCGTGCGCGACGACACCAGCCCCGCGGTGGCGTGCGTGCACGCCGCACCGGCGCCGCAAAGTGCCGAGGTGGTGCCGCTGAGCGGCGTGGCCGCGGACGCGGAAGCCGCGGATGCAGCGCCACCCCTTCCGGCCGAGCCCACGGCGCCTGCCGCAGAAACCCCGCCGGAGGTGGTAGGGGCCGCCGCCGAACCTGAGCCCGGGCCCGAACCGGGGCCCACGCCGGAGTTCGTCCGCCGTGCCGATCGCGCCGAGCGCTGGCGCCACCCGGCGCGGCGCGCTCTGCTGGCGGTCGCCGCGCTGCTGCTGACCGCGCTGCTGGCCGGGCAGATGGCGCTGCACTACCGCGACACGGTGGCCGCCAGCTGGCCCGCGACCCGGCCTGCGCTGCTGGCGGCCTGCCAGCTGCTGGACTGCCGCATCGAGGCGCCTAGGCGCATCGACAGCCTCAACGTCGACAGCAGCGGCCTGGTGCGCATGCCGAACAGCTCCTTGTACAGCCTGTCGCTGGTGGTACAGAACAAGGCGCCCACACGGGTGCGCATGCCGGCCTTCGACCTGGCGCTGACCGACACGCAGGGCCAGACCGTAGTGCGGCGCGTGTTCACCGCCGCGGAACTGGGCCAGCCGGTCGAGCAGCTGTCTGCCCGCAGCGAACTGGCGCTGCAGGCCACGCTGGACCTGGGCGAGCGGCGCGTTGCCGGCTACACCATCGAGCTGTTCTACCCCTGACGCACGAAGCAGGCGCGGAAGTCTGCCAGCACGCCGGCCGCATCCACCGCGACGCAAGCCTGCTGCGTGCCCTGCGGCGACAGGATCGTCTGCCCGATCGCCGGTCCGTCGGTGAGCACACGCAGCGCGCCGTGCCGCACCTGGAAGCGCGATGCATCCAGCGCGCAGGCCACCGCGCTGGCATCGTGCGCGAAGATGCCACCGCCCGTGCGCTGGCGGTAGAAGCGCTCGTAGGGCCGCGTGATGTCGCGCAGGTAGCGGCCCTCGGCGCCGCCCTCGTCGCCCAGCGCGTCCAGGTAGGCGCTGCCCATCAGCACCTGGTGCGTGACGTCCAGGCCGACCACGGTCACCGGCCAGGCGGCGCCGAACACCGCGTCGGCGGCATGCGGGTCGCAATAGACATTGGCCTCGGCCACCGGCGTGACGTTGCCGCCGTGGCCCAGCGTGCCGAAGGCGCCGCCCATCACCACCACGCGCCGCACATGGCGCGGCAGCTGCGGATCCAGCGCCAGCGCCTGCGCCAGGTTGGTCAGCGGGCCCACCGCCACCAGCGTCAGCTCGCCGGCGTGACGCCTGGCCTGGTCGACGATGAACTGCGCCGCCTCCCGCGGCTCGGCCATTCGCTCAAGCGGCGCGCGCTGATGCACGTCGCCCAGCCCGTCGTGCCCGTGGATGTGCACCGGAAAGTGCCTGGGTGCACGCACCAGCGGCCGGGCCGCGCCACGCGCCACCGGAACATCGATGCCGAAGCGCTGGCACAGCGCCAGCGCATTGGCGGTGGTCACGTCCACCGGTGCATTGCCGAACACGGTGCTGATACCCACCAGCTCGGCACGCGCATTGCGCGCCAGCATCAGCAGCGCCATCGCGTCGTCGATACCGGGGTCGGTGTCGAAGAGGATGCGCTGGCGCGGCGCCGACATGGGCTCAGGGGCGCAGGGGCAGCGCCACGCCGATGGCCATGAACACGCCGCCGCAGGCCTGGTTGAAGCGCCGGCCCACGCGCTCGAGCCACGGGCTGATGCGCTGCGCGAAGCCGGCGATCAACAGCTCGGTCGCCACCTCCACCACCGCGAAGGTACCGGCCATGACGAGGAACTGCAACAGCAGGCTGCGCGCCGGGTCGATGAACTGCGGCAGGAAGGCGGCGAAGAACAGCAGCGCCTTCGGATTGGTCAGCGCCGACAGCGCGCCCTGGCGGAACATCGATGCGGCGCCGCGCGGCGCCGGATGGCCCGACAGATCCAGCCCGATAGCCGGTGCGCGCCACACCTGGATGCCCAGCCACACCAGGTAGGCGCCGCCCAGCCATTTGAGCACCGTCAGCCAGAGCAGCGAACTTTGCAGCAGCGCGCCAATGCCGAACATCGACAACGCAATCACGACGACGAAGCCCAGCGCACCGCCGCAGATGGTGTACAGCGCCTTGCGCCGGCCATGCAGCGCACCGTGCGTCAGCGCCAGCAACCCGTTGGGGCCAGGCGACAGCGATAGCCCGATGGCGGCCAGCAGGTAGATCAGCCAGGTGTCGAGGGACATGGCGCCGGGCCGGAATTCAGAACGGCCAGGCCCCGTAGTGCGATTCGTAGCTGGCGCGGATCTGGTCCAGCGTGGGTTTGTGGTTCTGGCAGCCCTGTACCGCGATCTTGATGGCGCCGAGCACGCTGCCCAGCTGCGCGCCCTGCAGCAGCGGCACGCCCTTGGCCAACGCCAGCAGCAGGCCGGCGCGGTAGGCGTCGCCGCAGCCGGTCGGATCCTTCACGTCGCTGGCCTGCACCGGCGCCACCACCTGGCGCTCGCCGTCGTGGTGCACCCACGAGCCTTCGGCGCCGCGCGTGACGATCAGCGTGTCCACGCGCAGCGCCAATTGCTGCAGCGTCAGGCCGGTCTTGTCGGTGATGAGCTCGGCCTCGTAGTCGTTGCACACCAGCACCGGCGCCTGGTCGATCATCTCCAGCAGCTCGGGGCCGCTGAACAGCAGGATGTTCTGGCCCGGGTCCAGCACGAAAGGCACCAGCGCGTCGGCCATCTGCCGGGTGTGCAGCTGCATCGCGTCCTTGGCGTCCGGGCCGACCAGGCCGCAGCCCACGGCACCGGCCTGCGCCACCGGGATCTGCGCCGACAGCCCCATCGCGCCGGGGTGGAAGCCGGCCAGCTGGTTGTTGTGCAGGTCGGTGACGATGAAGCACTGCGCGGTGTAGGCATCCTTGGCCTGCACCAGGCAGCTTGAGTCGATGCCCCAGCGCTGGCAGTGCTCGAGGTAGGGCCCGAAATCGTCGCCGACCATGCCGATGGGCACCGGCTCGCCGCCGATCAGCTTGTAGTTGTAGGCGATGTTGCCGGCGCAGCCGCCGTATTCGCGGCGCATGCGTGGCGACAGGAAGGACAGGTTGATCTTGTGGATCTGGTCCGGAAGGATGTGGTCGGTGAACTGGCCTTCGAACACCATGATGGTGTCGTAGGCCATCGAGGCGGCGATGGCGGCGCGCAGGGTCATGGGATGGGACCGGGGTGGTTTGAAGTGGCGCGGAGCATAGCCGAATGGTTATCGGACAGCCTGGCCTTGCGGCCGCGCACCGGGCCTGCGGATTGCAGTCGATCCAGACAACGTCCTGCCGCTGCGGCATCCAACCGGCGCAAGTGACAGCGCCGCCGCTACGATGGTGGCCCGAAACCTTGGGAAACATCGCCATCGCACGCGTCAGCACCTACCTGAACTTTCCCGGCAACACCGAGCAGGCCTTCGAGTTCTATCGCTCGGTCTTCGGCGGCAGCTTCAACGGGCCGGTCCATCGCATGGGCGAGGCGCCGGCCGCGCCCGGCCAGCCGCCGCTGTCCGAGGCCGACAAGCAGCTGGTGATGCACGTCGAGCTGCCGATCCTGGGCGGGCATGTGCTGATGGGCACCGACGCACCGGAATCGATGGGCTTCAAGCTGGTGGCCGGCAACAACATGCACATCAACCTGGAGACCGACACGCGCGCGCAGACCGATCAACTGTTTGCGGCACTGTCGGCCGGCGGCAGTGTGGAGATGCCGCTGCAGGACATGTTCTGGGGCGCCTACTTCGGCAGCCTGCGCGACCGCTTCGGCGTGCAGTGGATGCTCAACTGCGAGAACAAGGGCTGAGAGCCTGCGAAGCATCCGCCACGCCCGCTCGGACGCGCCGGAATACTTCACAGGCTCTGAAGCAAGCCGGAATCGGACACTCATGCGGGCGCCGGGCGCATTGCGCGGCGCCGCGCCTGCCAGCCCTGCAGCCCGGCGCCGGCCACCATCGCGGGCAGGAACCACAGCGCCTCGACATTGCCGAAGCCGAGCGAAGCGATGGCCGGACCGGGGCAGTAGCCGGCCAGTCCCCAGCCGATGCCGAAGAGCGCAGCGCCGCTCAGCAGCCTGGCGTCGATCGTGTGCACGGCGCCGAGGTGGAAGCGATCGTCGAAGCGCGGCAGCGGGCGCCGCAGCACCACGCGAAAGCCGATCGCCGCCACCCCCAGCGCGCCGCCCATGACGAACATCAGGCTGGCATCCCAGGCGCCGACGATATCGAGGAAGCCCAGCACCTTGCGCGGATCGACCATCTGCGACACGCCCAGACCCAGGCCGAAGATCAGGCCGCACAGCAGGCCGGTCCACAGGCCGGCGCGCGACGTGGGAGTGGTGCGGTCCATGCTCAGCCCAGTGCCAGCAGATGGCGCACGACGTAGGTGGTGACGACGGCCGTCAGCATGAACACGCCGGTGGCTGCCAGCGAGCGCCGCGACAATCGGGCGATGCCGCAGACACCGTGGCCGCTGGTGCAGCCGCCAGCCATCGAAGTGCCGTAGCCGACCAGCAGCCCGGCCAGCAACAGCAGCGGCACCGGAAAGCCGCGCCGCGGCGCCACCGGCGTCGGCGACAGCAGCGCCCACAGCCCGGCGCCGAGCATCAGCCCCAGCAGGAACAGCCAGCGCCAGGCGCGGTCGCCGCGCGGCGCGAACCACAGGCGGCCGGCAATGCCGCTGATGCCGGCGATGCGGCCGTTGAACCACAGCAGCAGCACCGCGGCCAGACCGATCAGCGCGCCGCCCGCCAGCGCGGACGCGGGGGTCAAGTTCGTCATCACACGCTCCTCAACGCGCGTCCAGCGCCTTTTCGATGGCCGCGCGCAGCGCCGCGTCGTTGGGCGTCACGCGGCTGCCGTAGGCGGCCACCGGCTTGCCCTGGCGGTCGACCAGGTACTTGTTGAAGTTCCACGCCGGCGCCTGGCCGGTGGCCTGGGTCAGCGACGCGAACAGCGGGTTCGCCTGCGGGCCCACCACCACTGTCTTGGCAAACATCGGGAACTTGACGCCGTAGGTGTTGAAGCACAGCTCGGCGATCTGCGCGCTGCTGCCGGACTCCTGCGCGAAGTCGTTCGACGGAAAGCCCATCACCACCAGGCCGCGCGCTGCGTACTTGGCATACAGCGCCTCCAGGCCTTCGTACTGCGGCGTGAAGCCGCAGTAGCTGGCGGTGTTGACGACCAGCAGCACCTTGCCGGCGTACTGGCACAGCGGCTGCGGCTGGTCGTCCTGCAGCCGGTTGAAGCTGTACTGCAGCAGCGGCGGGCAGCTGGCCGCCGGCTGCGCAAAGGCGGGCGCGGCCAGCATCAGCAGCGCCGCCAGGAAACGGGATCGGATCATGCCTGCCTCCACGGTGACGGTGCCATGATGACCGAAATGCCGCGGGCCGTCAGGCCGCATGGAGCGCAGGGCCGCGTCGAACCACAAGTCGCCTCTCGTCCCCATCCCTAGAATGGCCGGCGTCTTGTCACCCACCCGCACCCCAGAAGGAGCACCCGTTCATGAAGACCCGCATCACCGAGCTGTTCGGCATCGAGCACCCGATCATCCAGGGCGGCATGCACTACGTGGGCTTCGCCGAACTGGCCGCGGCCGTGTCGAACGCCGGCGGGCTGGGCATCATCACCGGGCTGACGCAGCGCACGCCGGAACTGCTGGCCAACGAGATCCGTCGTTGTCGCGAGCTGACCGACAAGCCCTTCGGCGTGAACCTGACCTTCCTGCCGGTGCTGACCGCTCCCGACTACCCGGGCTACGTCAAGGCCATCGTCGACGGCGGCGTGAAGATCGTCGAGACCGCCGGCAACAACCCGCAGAAGTGGCTGCCGGGCCTGCACGAGGCCGGTGTCAAGGTGATCCACAAGTGCACCTCGGTGCGCCACAGCCTGAAGGCCGAGGCCATCGGCTGCGACGCGGTCAGCGTCGACGGCTTCGAATGCGGCGGCCACCCTGGCGAGGACGACATCCCCAACTTCATCCTGCTGCCGCGCGCCGCCGAGGAGCTGAAGATCCCCTTCGTCGCCAGCGGCGGCATGGCCGACGGGCGCAGCCTGGTGGCGGCGCTGGCGCTGGGCGCCGAGGGCATGAACATGGGCACGCGCTTCATGGCGACGAAGGAAGCGCCGATCCACGACAACGTCAAGCAGGCGCTTGTCGCCGCCAGCGAGCTGGACACGCGGCTGGTGATGCGCCCGCTGCGCAACACCGAGCGCGTGCTGCGCAACGCCGCCACCGACGCGCTGCTGGAAAAGGAGCGCACGCTCGGCGCCAGCATCAAGTTCGAGGACATCATCGAGCAGGTGGCCGGCGTCTACCCGAAGATCATGAAGGAAGGCGCGATGGACGCCGGCGTGTGGTCCTGCGGCATGGTGGCCGGGCTGATCCGCGACGTGCCGAGCTGCAAGCAGCTGATCGACCGCATCATGGCCGAGGCCGACGCCCTCATCCACCGGCGCCTGGCCAGCCTCGCCGCACGCTGAGCCCGGCGCCGGCCGACGCGTGCACGATGCGCCCGGCCTCCAGCCCGGCCGTTTCCGAGCTGCTGCACGCGCTGGCGCAGCAGCCCGAGCGCGAGCGCGTGTCGGTGCGCGACCTGATCGACGCGCTCGGTGATCGCGCGCTGGGGGCGCTGCTGTTCCTGTTCGCCGTTCCCAACGTGCTGCCGGTGCCGCCCGGCACCTCGGCACTGCTGGGCTTGCCGCTGCTGTTCCTGGCCGCGCAGCTGATGATCGGGCGCAGGCCCTGGCTTCCGGCGGTGGTGTCGGCACGCTCGATGGCGCATGCCGACTTTGCTGCGCTGGTGCGACGCATCGCACCGTGGCTGCGACGGGCCGAGCGGCTGCTGCGCCCGCGCCTGTGCTGGCTGGCGCTGCCGCCGATGGGGTACGCGATCGGCGCCGTGTGCCTGCTGCTGGCCGTGGTGCTGGTGCTGCCGATCCCGCTGGGCAACATGCTGCCGGCGCTGGCCATCAGCGTGCTCGCGCTGGCCGTCCTCGAGCGTGACGGCCTGTGGGTGCTGAGCGGCCTGGCCGTGGCGCTGCTATCGACGCTGGTCGTCTCGGGCGTGATCTTCGCGCTGGCCCAGGCCGCGCTGCTGCTGATGGAGCGCCTGCTGCACTGATGCCGGTCTGCGGCTTGTGATGCAGGAGGCAGTGCCGCAGAGCAACGCTTGCCGCGGCACGGGCGCCGGCGAGGCCGGGCGCTGCCCGATGGCGGCACCTCCTGCTTGTTGGGGGGCGGGCAGAATGCGCAGACCGTGGCTGCCTCCCGAGGATCCCCCATGAAACTGTACGTTGCGACCCGAGCGCCGAACCCGCGCCGCGTCACGCTGTTCATCGCCGAGAAGGGCATCGAGGGCATCGAGCGGGTGAACGTGGACCTCGGCGCGAAGGAACATTTCGCCGAGGCCTACCGCGCAAGAGCCCGCTGTCGAAGGTGCCGGTGCTGGAGCTGGACGACGGCCGCTCCCTCAGCGAGTCGCGCGCCATCTGCGGCTACCTGGAAGGCCTGCATCCACAGCCCAAGCTGATGGGCGAAGGCTTCGAGGAGCGCGCCTTCATCGAGATGGCCGACCGCCAGGTGGAGCTGTACCTGTTCGGCGCCATCGCCAACTGCATCCGCCACACGCACCCGGGGCTGGCGGCGCTGGAGCAGCCGCAGTTAGCCGACTACGGCCAGGCGCAGGGCCGCAAGCTGCGCGAGGTGGCGCGCTGGCTCGACGGCGTGCTGGCCACCCAGCCCTTTGTGGCCGGCGCGCGCTTCAGCATTGCCGACATCACGCTGCTGTGTGCGCTGGACTTCGCCAAGGGCTTGCTGAAGTACAAGCCCGGCGACGAAGGCCTGGGCCACCTGCAGGCCTGGCGCGAGCGCATGGACCAGCGGCCGGCGCTGCGCGCCTGACTCACTTGCGCGGTGGCGGCTGCTGCGTGAACAGCTTGGCGGCGCGGCCCTTCAGCTCCAGCAGTTCGCTGGCGGTGACCGAATACTTGCCCGACAACGCATCGACCTCGACGCGGAACTCCACGTCGCGCCCGGCGTTGGACAGCATGCCGCTGGTGAATTCGTAGTCGGCGTCCAGCGCCGGCAGGCCCTGGCGCTCGAGGTCGTAGTCCTGGTACTGCACGCCGCGGATCTCGCCGCTGGCCAGGTCCAGCGTGGCGGTGGACTTGATCACCGTCTCGGCCAGCTCGTCGATGATGACGATGGGCAATTGCAGATCCATGGCTCGACCTCGGGGCTGGGTGGTGTTCTGTGCGGCCGCCCATTGTCGCTTGCCCGGAGGCTCAATCGCCGGCGATCGCCGCCTGCGCCGCCGCCAGCCGCGCGATCGGCACGCGGAAGGGCGAACAGCTGACGTAGTCCAGCCCGGCGCGGTGGAAGAAGGCCACCGAGGCCGGGTCGCCGCCGTGTTCGCCGCACACGCCGATCTCGATGTCCGGGCGAACGGCGCGGCCCTTGTGCACCGCCATCTGCACCAGCAGGCCCACGCCTTTCTGGTCGATGCTGCGGAAGGGGTCGTGCTCGTAGATGCCCATCTTCAGGTAGCCGGGCAGGAAGCTGCCGGCGTCGTCGCGCGAGAAGCCCATGGTCATCTGCGTCAGGTCGTTGGTGCCGAAGCTGAAGAACTCGGCCTGACGGCCGATGCTGTCGGCCACCAGCGCGGCGCGCGGTGTCTCGATCATCGTGCCCAGCAGGTAGTCGAGCCCCTCGCCGCGTTCGGCGAAGACCTGCGCCGCCACGCCGCGGATCACCTGGGCCTGCGCATCGAACTCGCGCACCGTGCCGACCAGCGGCACCATGATCTCGCAGCGCACGTCGATGCCCTTGGCCTTCATGTTCAGCCCGGCCTCGAAGATGGCGCGCGCCTGCATCTCGGTGATCTCGGGGTAGCTGATGCCCAGCCGGCAGCCGCGGTGGCCGAGCATGGGGTTGAACTCCGCCAGGTCGTCCACGCGCATGCGGATCTTCGCCAGCGACACGCCCATGCGCTGCGCCATCGCCTTCTGGCCGGCCTCGTCGTGCGGCACGAATTCGTGCAGCGGCGGGTCGAGCAGGCGGATGATCACCGGACACCCGCTCATCTCGCGGAGCAGGCCTTCGAAGTCGCTGCGCTGCATCGGCAGCAGCTTGGCCAGCGCCTTGCGGCGGCCGGCCTCGTCGTCGGCCAGGATCATCTCGCGCACGGCGTTGATGCGCTCGCCCTCGAAGAACATGTGCTCGGTGCGGCACAGGCCGATACCGGTGGCGCCGAAGCTGCGCGCCACCCTGGCTTCTTCCGGCGTATCGGCATTGCTGCGCACCTCCAGCCGCTTGTGCTTGTCGGCCAATGCCATCAGCTTGCCGAAGTCGCCGCTGAGCTCGGCATCCTTGGTCGCGATCTTGCCGGCGAAGACCTCGCCGGTGGAGCCGTTCAGCGACAGCCACTCGCCTTCGGCAAAGGTCCGTTCGCCGATGCTCATCGTGCGCGCCTTCGGGTCCACGTGCACCGCCCCGGCACCCGACACACAGCACTTGCCCATGCCGCGCGCCACCACCGCGGCATGGCTGGTCATGCCGCCGCGCGCGGTGAGGATGCCCTGGGCCACGCTCATGCCGCGCAGGTCCTCGGGCGAGGTTTCCTGGCGCACCAGGATCACCGACTTGCCCTGCCTGGCCCAGGCATCGGCCTCGTCGGCGTGGAAGACGATCTGCCCGCTGGCCGCGCCGGGCGATGCCGGCAGGCCGCGCGCGAGCACCGTTGCCTCGGCCAGCGCCCGAGGGTCGAAGATCGGATGCAGCAGGTCGTTCAGCCGGTCCGGCACCACCCGCTGCAGTGCCGTCTTCTCGTCGATCATGCCCTGCTGCAGCATCTCCATCGCGATGCGCACCATGGCCGCGCCGGTGCGCTTGCCGTTGCGCGTCTGCAGCATCCACAGCTGGCCTTCCTGGATGGTGAACTCCAGGTCCTGCATGTCCTTGAAGTGGTTCTCCAGCGTGGTCTCGGCCTGCAGCAGCTGCCGGTAGATGTCGGGCATCAGCTCTTCCAGCGACGGGTACCTGGCTGCCCGCTCGTCCTCGCCCACCTGCGCCAGCTCGGCCCAGCGGCGCGAGCCCAGCAGCGACACCTGCTGCGGCGTGCGCACGCCGGCCACCACGTCCTCGCCCTGCGCGTTGACCAGGAACTCGCCGTTGAACAGGTCCTCGCCGGTGGCCGCGTCGCGCGTGAAGGCCACGCCGGTGGCGCTGCTGTCGCCCAGGTTGCCGAAGACCATGGCCTGCACGTTGACCGCCGTGCCCCAGCTCTGCGGGATGTCGTTGAGCTCGCGGTAGACACGCGCGCGCTCGTTGTTCCAGCTCTCGAACACCGCCACCACCGAGCCCCACAGCTGTTCCCAGGGGTCGGTGGGGAAGTCGCGGCCGATGCGCGCACGGATCAGCGCCTTGAAGCGGGCCACCAGTTCCTTCAGGTCGTCGGTGTCCAACTCGGTGTCGAGTTGCACGCCTTTCTTGGCCTTGAGCATCTCGATCACCAGCTCGAAGGGGTCGTGCTCCTCCTTCGACACCGGCTTCAGGCCCATGACCACGTCGCCGTACATCTGGATGAAGCGACGGTAGCTGTCCCAGGCGAAGCGCTCGTTGCCGGCCTTGCGCGCCAGGCCCGCGACCGCGGCGTCGTTCAGGCCCAGGTTGAGGATCGTGTCCATCATGCCCGGCATCGACGCGCGCGCGCCCGAGCGCACCGACAGCAGCAGCGGGTCGGCGGCGTCGCCGAAGCGCTTGCCCATCTCGGCCTCGATGGCGGCCACGCCGGCGCGCACCTCGGCGTCGATCAGCTTCAGCGCCGCGTCGCTGCCCTGCTCGGTGAACACGGTGCAGGCCTCGGTGCTGACGGTGAAACCCGGCGGCACGGTGATGCTTAAGCGGCACATCTCGGCCAGGTTGGCGCCCTTGCCGCCGAGCAGGTTCTTCATCGCCGCGCTGCCATCGGTGCGCTCGCGGCCGAAGCGGTAGACATAGCGGGCGGTCTGCGACATGCTCAACCTCGAAAACAAGGCGCAGCCCCTGCCGCGCACCGGCCGATGTTCGGCCAGCGCGCCCGCCGCCGGCTTGCGCCAGCGCAAAACCGCGCCGCATCGGCCGCCACAGCGCGGGCGATCGGGTCGATACTGAAGCGACCATGCGTGATGCCCCGCAGGCGCTGCCGCCGATGAACCCGTGGCTGTGGTCGCAGACCCTGGGGGAGACCTTCGCCGCGGGCTTCGACCCGCAGGGCATCGGCCGGGTGCAGCGCCAGGCCCGGTTGCGCCGGCTGCTCGAAGCCGCGGCCGAAGGCTCACCTTTCTACCGCCAACGCCTGGGCCGCCGCACGGCGCCGGCGCTGGCCGACCTGCAGCCGGTGGGCAAGGCCGAGCTGATGCAGCACTTCGACGACTGGGCCACCGACCGGCGCATCACCCGCGCTGGTGTCGAGGATTTCCTCGCCGAGCCGTCGCGGCTGGGCAGCGCCTGGCTGGGCCGCTACCTGGTGTGGACCAGTTCCGGCACCAGCGGCGAACCCGGCATCTTCGTGCAGGACGAGGCTTCGCTCGCCGCCTTCGATGCGCTGGACCTGCTGCGCTTCCACGGCCTGGGGCTGGGCGCGGCGCCCTGGTCGATGGTGCTGCCGGGCCAGCGCTACGCCTTCGTCGCCGCCACCGGCGGACACTTTGCCGGCGTCGCCAGCTTCGAGCGGCTGCGCCGCATCGGCGCGGCGCTGAACCCGCTGGCCGCGCCCTTGCGCATCTTCTCGGTGCTGCAGCCGCTGCCCGAGCTGATGCGCGAACTGCAGGCCTTCGCACCCACGGTGCTGATCAGCTACCCCAGCTGCGCCGACCTGCTGGCACAGGCCGCCGCCGACGGCCGACTGAGCCTGCGGCTGCGCGAGGTGTGGGTCGGCGGCGAGCAGCTGTCGCCGGAGCAGCGCCAGCGCATCGCCGCGGCCTTCGGCGCGCGCATCCGCAACAACTACGGCGCCTCGGAGTTCTACACGATGGCCTGGGAATGCGCGCAGGGCGGCATGCACCTCAACGACGACTGGCTGATCGCCGAGCCGGTGGATCGCGACGACCGGCCGGTGCCGCCGGGCGAGTGCTCGCAGGCGGTGCTGCTGACCAACCTGGCCAACCGCACGCAGCCGCTGCTGCGCTACCGCCTCGGCGACAGCCTGCGCTTCGTGCCCGCGCGCTGCGCCTGCGGCAGCGGCTTCCCGCTGATCGAGGTGCAAGGCCGCGCCGACGAGACGCTGGTGCTGCACGACAGCTTCGGCCAGGAGGTACGGCTGCTGCCGCTGGCGCTGATGACGGTGATCGAAGAAGGCGCGCAGCTGACGCAGTTCCAGCTGGTCGCCACCTCGCCGCAGCGGCTGGAGCTGCGGCTGGAGGCGGGCTTGCCCGATGCCACGGCGGCCTTCGAGCGCGCGCGCACGGCGCTAGCCGCCTTCCTGGCGCAGCATGGCCTGGGCAACGTGCGCGTGCAACGCGGGCGCGGGCCGCCGCAGGCGCATGCGCGCAGCGGCAAGCTCAGCCGGTGCGTGGCGGCGGCACGCCGCTGAGCACGGCCATGCGCCTGCCCTTTGCCGACCGCCGAGAAGCCGCCCAGGCGCTGGCGGCGCGGCTGCTGCAACTGCGACCGCCAGCGCCCGTGGTGGTGCTGGCGCTGCCGCGCGGTGGCGTGCCCATCGGCGCGGTGGTGGCGCGGGCGCTGCAGGCGCCGCTGGACCTGATCCTGGTGCGCAAGATCGGCGCGCCCTGGCAGAGCGAGCTGGCGCTGGCTGCGGTGGCCGAGGGCGAGCCGCCCGAGATCGTGGTCGACGAAGAGCTGCGGCGCGAGGCCGGCGTCGGCCGCGACTGGATCGAACAGCAGGCCGCCGTGCAGATGCAGGAGATCGCGCGCCGCCGCCAGCTCTACCTGCGCGGCCGTGCCCCGGTGGCGGTGCAGGGCTGCAGCGCCATCGTCGTCGACGACGGCATCGCCACCGGCACGACGATGCGCGCCGCACTCAGAGCGCTGCGCCGCCGCCAGCCGGCTCGGCTGGTGCTGGCGGTGCCGGTGGCGCCGCAGGACACGCTGCAGATGCTGCGCGCCGAGGTGGACCAGATCGTCTGCCTGGCCACCCCCGTGCCCTTCCGCGCCGTGGGGGTGCACTACCGGAACTTCGACCAGGTCGAGGACGACGAGGTGATGGCCGCGCTGGCCGAAGGCACGGCCGACCCCGGGCTTGACGCAGGACAATGAGCCAGCGGCCGATTCAGCCACACTGCAAAGCGATGGAGTTCAAGGGGGCAATACCATGAAGATGCTGGTGGCCGTGGACGGGTCGGCGCATGCGCGCCGTGCGATCGACACCGTGGCGAAACTGGCGCCGCAGCTGAAGAACGGCGTGCGCGTCGTGCTGCTGCACGTGGGCGCGCCGATGGTCTACTACGGCGAGTTGCCGCCCTACGACATGGGGGCGGTCGAACAGGCGCAGCGCGCGCAGTCCGAGCGCGTGCTTGCCGAAGCACTGGCTGACGCCCGCGCGGGCGGCCTGAGCGAGCTGAGCACGCTCGCGGCCATCGGCGAGCCGGCGGCGGAGATCCTGCGCATCGCCGCCGAGCAGGGCGTGGACCAGATCGTCATGGGCACGCACGGGCGCGGCGCGCTGGGCACGCTGTTCATCGGTTCGGTGGCGCAGCGCGTGCTGCATGGCGCCCAGGTGCCGGTGCTGCTGGTGCGCTGAACGGCCGGCGCCGAGCTGCCGCGCTGAAGGCGAAGTACGACCCGCAGCGGCGGCTGCCGGGCCTGCATGAAGAGTGTGTAATGCGGGCATGAATGCAAGCCGCCAGGACGAGATCGAACAATTCATGGCTCAGGCCTTCCCGAACAGCCTGTTCAGGATCGTCGATGCCGCCCCGAGGTCGGCGACGATCCGCCGGCCGGTCACGCCCGACGACACACGCCCCGGCGGCACGGTCTCGGGGCCGACGCTGATGGCCCTGGCCGACACCGCCCTGTATGTCGCCATCCATGCCACGGTGGGCATCACCCCTCACGCGGTCACCTCCAACCTCAACATCAACTTCCTGCGCCGGCCGCCGGCCGACCGCGACCTGCTCGCGGTGTGCAAGCTGCTGCGGGTGGGGCGCACGCTGGCCGTGGGCGAGGTGTCGATCGTCTCGGAGGGCGACGACGATCCGGTGGCGCACGTGGTCGGCACCTATGCGCTGCCC
>CAYUPF010000003.1:46276-55053 GCA_964446545.1 uncultured Rubrivivax sp. | reverse complement strand
GACGGCAGGAACTGCGTCAGGAAGACGACGCAGAGGTCCTCGACCGGGTCGATCCAGAACGCGGTGGAGGCGGCGCCGCCCCACGAGTATTCGCCCAGCGAGCCCGTCAATTGCGTCTTGGCCACGTCGGTGGTCACTGCGAAGCCCAGTCCGAAGCCGACGCCGCGGTAGGTGGCTTCGGTGAACATCGACAGCGACACGTCGGCCAGGTCCTTGCCGCCGGGCAGGTGGTTGGCGCGCATCAGCGCCAGCGTCTTCGGGCCCAGCAGGCGTGTGCCATTCAGCTCGCCGCCGCGGCGCAGGCATTCGCAAAAGCGCATGTAGTCGGCGGCGGTCGACACCAGCCCACCGCCGCCCGAGGGCGCCGACGGCGGTTCCTGGAAGCTGCCCAGCTGCGCCGGCACCAGCTTGCCTTCGGGCGACATCAGATAACACTGCGCCAGCCGCGAGGCCTTGGCCGCGTCGACGAAGAAGGCGGTGTCGTGCATGCCCAGCGGCTCGAAGATGCGCGTGCGCAGGAACTGCTCGAAGGGCAGGCCGGAGATCTTGCCCACCAGGTAGCCGAGCACGTCGGTAGCGACCGAGTAGTTCCAGGCCGTGCCCGGCGAGAACTCCAGCGGCACCTCGGCCAGCGCGTCGACGAAGCCCTGCAGACCATCGCTGCGCGAGAAGGTGTCGAGCTTGTTGGCGCGGTAGGCGGCATCGACGTTGGTGCGGTTCTGGAAGCCGTAGGTCAATCCAGAGGTGTGGCGCAGCAGGTCGATCATGCGCATCGGCGCGTCGGTGGGCTTGGTCAGCCAGCCGGGCGGCGTGCCGGGCAGGCCGCCGCCGCCACCAACGTACACGCCCAGATTGCGCCAGGACGGGATGAAGCGGTGCACCGGGTCCTCCAGCGCCACCAGGCCTTCTTCGACCAGCATCATGAAGGCGACGCTGGTGATCGGCTTGGTCATCGAATAGATGCGCACCAGGCTGTCCTCGGCCAGCGGCGCACCGCTTTCCAGCGAGGCCTTGCCCAGCACCGACTGGTGCACCCGCTGGCCGCCGCGCGTGACCTGCAGCAAGGCACAGGGCAGGCGGCCGCTGTCGACATAACGCTGCGCCAGAAAACGGTCGATGCGCGCCAGGCGCGCCGAGCACATGCCGACGGATTCGGGTTTCACGGACATCAACGGGCCTTTCGCGCACGGCGCAGCAACAACGATGCGCCGCATTCTCCGCGATGCCGGCCGGCAGGCCCGGCCGGGTCAACGCAGCGTCGGGCCGTCGACCTCGCGCGCCTGCACGTCCACCACCTCGCCACGGGGCGGCGCCTGGCCGAAGCCGCGCGGGCGCGGCATGTAGCCCCAGCGCAGGTTGACCGGCCCGGGGCGGCGGCCGCGCAGCAGCGCCCACAGCACGACACCGGTGGCCAGCATCAGGCCCAGCAGCAGGGCACCGAGCATCAGCAGCATGCCGCCGATGACGAGCAGGGTCCGCAGCACCGCCGACAGCATGCGCTGCAGCAGCGAAGGCGGGTTGGAGGGGGAAGGTGGGTACATGGTGGGGTCCGACTCTCGCGGCGGCCCGAGGTTCCGTAGGGGCTTGCGGCGCGTTGCACGCATTGTGCCGGGCGACCGCGGCCCGTGTCAGGGCAGCTGCCGTGCCCGCTCCAGCAGCAGCGCCCTTTCGCGGGCATTGCCGGCCAGCGCCGCGGCCTGTTCGAACTCGGCCCGTGCCTCGGCCGTGCGGCCCAGCCGCTGCAGCAGATCGCCGCGCACGCTGGGCAGCCACTGGTACTGGCGCAGCGCCTTGTCGTTGCGCAGCGCATCGACGATGGCCAGCCCGGCCGCCGGCCCTTCGTGCATGGCCACGGCCACTGCGCGGTTGAGTTCGACCACCGGCGATGGCGCCACCTGCATCAGCGTGGCATAGAGCGCGCTGATGCGCGCCCAGTCGGTGTCTTCGGCCGCCGCGGCGCGGGCATGGCAGGCGGCGATGGCGGCCTGCAGTTGGTAGGGCCCGCCAGGCTGCGCCAGCGCCTCGGCACGCGCCAGCGCCGCCAGGCCGCGGCGGATGAGCAGCCGGTCCCAGCGGCCGCGGTCCTGCACGGCCAGCAGCACCGGGCGGCCGCTGGCGTCGGTGCGCGCCGCGCTGCGCGACGCCTGGATCTCCATCAGCGCCAGCAGGCCCTGCGCCTCGGCCTGCTGCGGCGCCAGCTCGGCCAGCATGCGCCCCAGGCGCAGCGCCTCGTCGCACAGGGCAGGGCGCATCCAGTCGTCGCCGCTGGTGGCGCTGTAGCCTTCGTTGAAGATCAGGTAGACCACCTCCAGCACCGAGGCCAGGCGCTCGGCCAGCGCCGCGCCGCGCGGCACCTCGAAGGGTACGCGCGCCTCGCTGAGCGTGCGCTTGGCGCGCACGATGCGCTGCGCGATGGTCGGCTCGGCCACCAGGTAGGCGCGGGCGATCTCGTGCGTGCTCAGCCCGCCCAGCAGCTTGAGCGTCAGCGCAACACGTGCATCCGCCGACAGCAGCGGGTGGCAGGCGGTGAAGATCAGACGCAGCAGGTCGTCGCCGATCTCGTCCTGGCGCGCGGCGTCGAGCGCGTCGACGAAATCGGGCACGGTGTGGGTCTGCAGCGCCACCAGATCCTGGGCCAGGTGCTCATGCTGGGTGTCGGCCATCTTGTGGTGGCGCAGGTGGTCGAGCGCGCGGCGCTTGGCCGCGGTGGTGAGCCAGGCGCCGGGGTTGTCGGGTATGCCCTGGCGCGGCCAGTGCTCCAGCGCCGACACCAGCGCGTCCTGCGCCAGTTCCTCGGCCACGCCGATGTCGCGCACCATGCGCGCCACCACCGCGACGATGCGTGCCGATTCGATGCGCCATACGGCGGCGATGGCCTGGTGGACGGCGGAATGCATCCGCGCGTTCTACATCACATCTGTGCCGGCGCGGCGCTCTCGTCCATCCAGAACACCTCCCACTGATGGCCGTCCAGGTCGGCAAAGCCATGCTGGACCATGAAGCCGTGGTCCGTCGGCGCGTTGGGCGTGCTGCCGCCAGCGGCCACGGCCTGGGCCACCAGGGCATCGACCTCGGCGTGGCTGTCGCAGGACAGCGCGATCAGCACCTCGGTGCTCTTGCGCGCGTCGGCCACCGGCAGCTTGGTGAAACCCTGGAAGAAGGGCTCGACCAGCAGCATCGCGTAGATGTTCTCGGCGATCTCCAGGCACGCGCCCTGTTCGTTGGTGAAGCGCGCGTTGAAGCTCAGCCCCAGCGCCCTGAAGAAGGCCATCGAGCGCGGCAGGTCCTTGACGGGCAGGTTGACGAAGATCTGTCGGATCATGGCTTGTCCTCGGTGTTCTGGCTGGGCAGGTTCATGCGGCGGAAGCGTTCGACCGACGGGCCGGGCTCGAAGTCGTCCAGCTCGTGGAGCTGACGCACCTCGATCACGGCCTCGCGGCCTTCGCCGACCGGATTGGGGAAGCGGCGCGACCACTGCAGTGCCTCGTCGCGCGAGCGCGCCGAGATCAGCGTGTAGCCGGCGATCAGTTCCTTGGCCTCGGTGAAGGGGCCGTCGATCACGCGCCGGCCTTCGGCGCCGTAGTGGATGCGCCAGCCGCTGCGGCTGGGCTGCAGGCCCGAGGCGTCGAGCAGCACGCCGGCACGCGCCAGCTCCTCGTGGAATGCGGCCATGGCCGAGAAGACCGCCGCGTCGGGCGTGGGCTGCGCTTCGGCCTCGAACTCGGGCGTGGACTTGACGATGATCATGAAGCGCATCGCCGTCCCCTCAAGTCCATCCGCCGCACGGCTGCCCCTTCGGAGAACCACGGGCAGGGCTGGACGCGGGTCGTCATGTCTCGGTCTCCATCCCCCACGACGGGTGGACGCGGCCGATTTCGACAGACACCGGCGAAAAGCTAGGCGCGACTTTCGTCGTAGCAGGGGCCGAGCGCGCGCACCTCGACGGTGGCCCATTCGGCGGCCGGGCAGCGCCCGGCGATGGCCACCGCCTCGCCGAGGCTGGCACAGTCGAGCAGGAAGAAGCCGCCGACCATTTCCTTGGCTTCGGCGAAGGGGCCGTCGATCAGCTGGGCCTTGCCTTCGCGCTTGCGTACCCGCACCGCAGCGGACTGCGAAGCCAGCGACTCCACCGCGCGCAGCTTGCCTTCGGCGCGCAGTGTGTCGCCGAAGCGCTGCATGGCGGCATAGGCCTCGCGGCCTTCGGCCTCGGTGCGCGAACGGCGCTGCTCGGGCGGCTCGATGATCAGGAGCATGTAGGACATGGGCTTCCCCGCGGCGGCTGCGCCGGAGAACACGCATGCTACACAAGCGGGCACCGGCAGTTCGCCGCGTCAGCTTCTCTTGTACGATCTGCGGCGCATTCAACTCCTCCGAGGGAATCCCATGAAACTCGCGCTCGCCGCTGCTGGACTGGCCCTGGCGCTGTCCACGCAGGCCATGGCACAGGAGCACTACCGGCTGCACACCGCAGGCGAACTGGCACGCGTGTGCTCGCCGGCATCTTCGGACAAGGATGTGGCCACCAGCCTGGCCTTCTGCCATGGCGTGCTCGCCGGGGCCTATGGCTACTTCCAGACCGCCGTGTCCGCCGCCGATCGTTTTGTCTGCCCGCCGTCGCCGTCGGTCACGCGCACGCAGGTGGCCAATGGCTTCGTCGCTTGGCTGAAAGCACACCCGCAGTACAACAACGACGGCGCCATCGACGCGCTGTTCCGCTACGCGGCGCAAGCCTATCCCTGCAAGCGCTGAAGCGCGCGCATCAAGGAATCACGACATGAACCGACATCTGATCCTCGGCACCGTGCTGGCCGCTGCACTGGCGACGGCAAGCTGCGCCAACATGACGTCGTCGCAGCAGTCCACGCTGTCCGGGGCCGGCATCGGCACCGCTGCCGGCGTGGCGGTGGGCGCCATCACCGGCGAATGGGCCTGGGCTGCCGCGGGTGCGGCCATCGGCGCCGGCGCCGGCTACCTGACCAACCAGGAGCGCGAGCGTCAGGCGGCCGCGCAGCAGAAGGCCTTCGATGCCGGCGTGGCGGCCGGCAAGCAGCAGGCGCAGAAGAACTGAAGCTTGCGTCGGCCCGCCGCAGCCGGTGCGCGCGAAACGCCACGCCGCGGGGCGCTGTGAAGCGGCTGCGTGGCGCTGCGCGCAGGCGCAGGGACTATCCTTCGCGCGATGTACAAGAAGTTCTTCGGGTTGAAGCAGGAGCCGTTCTCCATCGCTCCGGACCCGCGCTATCTGTTCATGAGCGAGCGCCACCGGGAGGCGCTGGCGCACCTGCTGTACGGCGTGCGCAGCGGCGGCGGCTTCGTGCTGCTCACCGGCGAGATCGGCGCCGGCAAGACGACCGTGTGCCGCTGCTTCCTGGAGCAGGTGCCGCGGCGCAGCAACATCGCTTACATCTTCAACCCGCTGCAGACGGCCGAGGAGCTGCTCGAGTCGATCTGCAGCGAGTTCCGTATTCCGCGTGACATCGAATCCGGCCGCGTGCTCACCGCACGCGACCACGTGGCCGCGCTCAACGAGTTCCTGCTGCGCACCCACGCCGTGGGCCAGAACAACGTGCTCATCATCGACGAGGCGCAGAGCCTGTCGGCCGAGGTGCTGGAGCAGTTGCGCCTGCTCACCAACCTGGAGACCAACGAGCGCAAGCTACTGCAGATCATTCTCATCGGCCAGCCGGAGCTGCGCGACATGCTGGCACGGCCGGAACTGGAGCAGATGGCGCAGCGCGTCATTGCGCGCTACCACCTCGGCGCGCTGACCTCGCGCGAGACCGAGCAGTACATCCGCCACCGCCTGGCCGTTTCCGGTATGGCCGGCGCGTTGCCCTTCGACGAGGCCTCGATGCAGCGCATTCACGCGTTGTCGCAGGGCGTGCCGCGGCGCATCAACCTGCTGTGCGATCGCGCGCTGCTCGGTGCCTATGCGCGAGGCAAGCCGCAGGTCGACCTGACCATCGTCGACAAGGCCGCAGCCGAGGTGCGGGGCGAACTGCCGCGCGCGCGCCGCTCGACTGCGCGTTCCGCGCGCGCGCGCGTGGCCGCGGCGCTGGGCCTGGGCGTGGTCGCCGGCGCTGCGCTCTTCGGCGCCGGCTTGCTGGCCTTCGAAGCGATGCGTGCCGCGCCCGCGGCGAGCACGGCGCAGCAGTCGGGGAGGTAAGGCGCGATGTCCTACATTCTCGAGGCCCTGCGCAAGGCCGACGCGGAACGCGAACGCGGCTCGGTGCCGGACCTGCACGCGCAACTGCTGCCGTCCGGCGCTGCGCAGGTGCAGGCCGAGGCGCCGCGAGCATCGCTGCTGCCCTGGCTGGCCGTGGGGGTCTTGCTGGCCATCGTGGCCGGTGGGGCCTGGTTCGCGATCGGCCGCGACGCGCCCGTGGCGGTGGTGATGGCGCCGCCGGTGGCGGCCAGCGCGGCAGTGGCGCCTGCAGCATCGGCCGCTGAGGCCGTGGCCAGTGCGGCCGCGGCCAGTGCGGCAATGGCTGCGGCGCCCAGGTCGGCCGCAGCCCCGCCGCCGACGCCAAAGTCGAAGACAGCTGCGGTGCGGCGCCCACCGCCGGCCAAGAGTGCGAAGGCCGCAGCGCCGGCGCCCGCAGACAAGGCGCTGCCCGCACGCGTGCCAACCTTGAGCGAACTGCCCGGCGAGCTGCGGCAGCAGGTGCCGCAGCTGGCCATCGGCGGTTCGGTCTATTCACCGCAGGCCAGTGCGCGCATGGTCATCGTCAACGGCCAGGTGTTCCAGGAAGGCAGCAGCCTGGCGCCGGCGCTGAAGCTGGAGCAGATCCGCCAGAAGGCGGCCGTGTTCTCGATCCAGGGCCAGTTGTTCGAGCTGCCGTTGTAGGGTCGGTTCAGCGCCTGAAGCCGCCGCCGAAGCGGCCGCCGAAACCGCCACCGCCGAAGCGTCCGCCACCGCCGAAACGGTCTTGGCCGCCGAAGCCCCCGCCACCGAAGCGATCGCCACCGCCATAGCTGCCGAAGCGGTTGTCGCCAGAACTGCGTGCCTGCGATTCGCGGTCGGCCCACGAGGTGTCGCCGGAGGCCGCACCCCAGCCGCTGGACGAATGCTGCTGCCAGCCGCTGCCGTCGTTGTGGTAGACGTTGCCGTTGACGTCGGCGTACTTCTGGTTGCCGACGCTGGCGGTGCCCCAGGTGTTGGTCTTGCTGGTGGCGGCATTGGTGCTGGTGCCGCCGCCGACATGGGCATTGCCCATCGGCCCGGTGGCGCTGGCACCGGCGCGGTCGTAGCTGCTGCCACCGGCGGTGGTGCTCGAGACCGCCGATCCGCTGGAGCGCTGGCCGCTGTAGGCGTTGACGTTGCTGGCGCGCGCCACGTCGGCCGAACCGCCGGCGGCGGTGTTGGCGGTGCGGTCGTAGCCGCGCGTGGCGTTGCCGGTCCAGGCGTTGTACTGGCGGCCTGCCGAGTAGCTCGCTGGTGCCGGTGCGCGTGTTGTCGTAGCTGCCGTGGGCGGTGCTGCCGGCGACGCCGCCGCCCGCATACCAGCTGCGTGTGCCCGAGTAGGTGTCGAGCCCCAGTGACCGTAGACGTTGGCGCTGCCGAGACGCAGCAGCCGTAGCCGCCCCAGTAGGCTGGGTGGTAGTAGGCGCCGCCCCAGTACGGCTCCATCCAGGCGGCGGTGGCCAGGCCGACGGCGAAGCCGTAGGTGAAGCCCACGTAAGGGTTGTAGACCGGTGCCGCGGCCACGCCGTAGGTGTAGGGCGGCGCGTACCAGACCGTGCCGATCCACGGCGTGTAGACGTAGCCGGTGCCGTAGACCACGGTGCCGTAGGGCGAGACCACGGTGCCCATGTAGCCGGGCGTGTAGCCGACGTAGACCACGGTGGGCGTGGCTTCGTAGATGCGCACGTAGCTCACGTAGTGCAGCGGCGAACTCGTCGGGATGGTGTAGATCGCTGCAGGCACCGCGGTGGCGACGCGCCACGGCCCGGTGAGATCGGGCGCGGTGAACCATACGCCGGCCGTCACCGCGTAGTAGGCGGCGCCGGCGCGGATCAGCGGCACCGAGGCATTGACCACGTAGCTCAGCGACGTGCCCGGGACTGCGGCGTACTGCGGTGGCCCGTCGAAGCTGGGCGTGAAGCTCGGCCCGTGTTGAAGCGGCACGGTGGCGGTCTGCGGGATCGAATTGGAGATCAGCGCCTCCTGCGCTTGCGGCGTGCCGGCCACGGCGGGCAGCACCGCGCCCGCCATCGATGCCGGCGGGATGCGCGCGAAGTCGGCCGGCAGCGCGTTGGCGGCGACGAAGCTCCACGGCCCGTTCAGCGACGGTGCGCGGAACCAGCGCCCCGACATCAGCACGTAGTAGGCGTTGTTGCTGGTCTCGATGAACAGGTCGGCCGTGGTGTTGGGGAGGCCCACAGCAGTTGCGTGCCGCTGATGGGCACGAAGTCCGGCTGGCCGCGGAAGACGATCAGCTCGGTCGGCGCCTGACTGACGACGATGGTCGGCACGCCGTTGGCCAGCGTCGGCTTCGGGTCGGCCTTCGGCCCGCCGTCGAGCATGTCCACCTGGCCGGACTGCGCCAGCTTCTTCGCCAGGTCGTCCATGCCCAGCGGGGGCCGGTCAGACCTGGTCCACGGCCCGTTCAGCGCCGAGGCCGTGAGCCAGCCGTCGTAGACATGCATGTAAAGCTGGTCGCCGAGACCGCCCTTGAGGATCAGCGCGCTGGTGTTGATGACACGCTGGAAGCGACGGTCAGCTGACACCTCCCGCCACACCGGCGCGCCGTTGACCGGTACGAGGATCGCCGGCGAGT
>CAYUPF010000003.1:0-46176 GCA_964446545.1 uncultured Rubrivivax sp. | reverse complement strand
GACACCTCCCGCCACACCGGCGCGCCGTTGACCGGTACGAGGATCGCCGGCGAGTTGCTGACCACCACTTGCGGCGGGTTGTTTTGCACCTGCACCGCAACCGGTTTCACGCCGGCGGCGGCCAGCGAGGCCTCGAGCCGGTCGAGCGAGATCGAGCGCAGGTTCGCGGCCAGGCTGGTCTGCAGCGCGGCGGCATAGCCGGCACCGCGGTTCGGCAGCGTCGGGAAGTCGGTCTTCGTGACCTGCAGGTTCTGGAACACCACCATGCGCGAGACCTTGTCGACCTGCGTGCGCGCGGTGGCGAAGACCACGCCGAAGGTCTCCGACTGGGCGCCGGTGGGCTTGATGGCCAGTGCGGCGCGCAAGTCGATCTGGTTGCCGACCCAGCTGTTCACTTGCGGCTGGTACACCAGTACGGCTGCATTGGGCACGCTGACATCGCGCGGCCAGGGGTCGGCGGGCAGCTTGGACGGCGCGGCGGCCGGGGCCTGCTGAGCGGACGCCGGGTTGCCGATGGCAGCGGCGAACAGCATGCAGACGAGCATCAGGATGCGTGAAGACATGAGCTCGGACTCCTCGGCACAAGCGCGATTCTAGAGAGCCCCAGAACCACCGGACAGGGAAACCCCCGCCGCAGCGGCTGCGCCCACGAACCTAGAATCGTTCGGCCTGCCTACTGGAGCGTCCACCCCATGCCAGCCCAACGCCGCGCTGCAGCCGCAGAACCCGCCGAAGCCCAGGCCGCCGGCCCGCGCGTGCTCAAGAAATACCCGAACCGGCGTCTGTACGACACGCGCAGCAGCTCGTACATCACCCTGGCCGACGTCAAGGGCATGGTGCTGAAGCTCGAGGACTTCGAGGTGCGCGACGCCAAGAGCGGCGAGGACCTGACGCGCAGCATCCTGCTGCAGATCATCCTCGAGGAAGAATCCGGTGGCGTGCCGATGTTCTCGTCGCAGATGCTGGCGCAGATGATCCGCTTCTACGGCCATTCGATGCAGGGCATGATGGGCGCATACCTGGAGAAGAACCTGCAGACCTTCGTCGAGCTGCAGAAGCGCTTCGCTGCCTCCGGTGTGGGCCTGAACGACGGCAAGAGCTTCACGCCCGAGATGTGGGCGCAGTTCATCACGGGCCAGGGCAACGCGATGCAGGGCATGATGAACGCCTACATGGACCAGTCGAAGAACCTGTTCACGCAGATGCAGGAGCGGATGGCCAAGCAGGCCGGCACGCTGTTCCAGGGCATTCCCGGAATGCCTGGTACGAAGCGACCGGGCTGAGAGCCTGCGAAGCATTCCGCCACGCCCGCTCGTACGCCCAGGCGGCGCCGCTTGTCGTTGCAAGTGCTCGCCGTAGCTGGGGCTACGGCCGTGCTTTGCGCCTCGATCGACACCGCCTGAAGCACCCGCTCGGACGCGCCGGAACACTTCACAGGCTCTGAGACGGATGCCGGACAACGCACACGGTGCGTTGCGGCGAGGCTGCGAGGGCCGCGGCTGCGACCACGCCCGCGCGCTGCTGGCGGGCCGAGCGCCCGCAGCGTCGCGCTGCGGGCATGTCGCGCAGCGACGTGAAGGCGGCGGCTGCGGCCGTGCCGTAGCCATAATCGCGCGCATGACCAATTCCCTCGAGGCTCCGACCATCGGTTTCGTGTCCCTCGGCTGCCCCAAGGCGCTGACCGATTCCGAACTGATCCTCACCCAGCTGCAGGCCGAGGGCTACCGCACCAGCAAGACTTACGCCGATGCCGACCTGGTGATCGTCAACACCTGCGGCTTCATCGACGACGCCGTCAAGGAAAGCCTCGACGCCATCGGCGAGGCGCTGGACGCGAACGGCAAGGTCATCGTCACCGGCTGCCTGGGCGCGCGCGCGGGCGAGGGCGGCGGCAACCTGGTGCGGCAGATGCACCCGAAGGTGCTGGCGGTCACCGGCCCGCATGCCACGCAGGAGGTGATGGACGCGGTGCACGAGTACACGCCGAAGCCGCACGACCCCTTCGTCGATCTGGTGCCGCCCCATTTCGACAAGATCGGCATCAAGCTCACGCCGCGTCACTATGCCTACCTGAAGATCAGCGAAGGCTGCAACCACCGCTGCACCTTCTGCATCATTCCCGGCATGCGCGGCGACCTGGTGTCGCGCCCGATCGGCGACGTGCTCGGCGAAGCGCAGCGCCTGTTCGAGGCCGGCGTCAAGGAGCTGCTGGTCGTTAGCCAGGACACCAGCGCCTACGGCGTCGACCTCAAGTACCGCACCGGCTTCTGGGACGGCAAGCCGGTGAAGGCGCGGCTGTTCGACCTGTGCGAGCAGCTCGGCCGTCTGGCCGAGGGCTTCGGCGCCTGGGTGCGGCTGCACTACGTCTACCCCTATCCGCATGTCGATCAGATCGTTCCGCTGATGGCCCAAGGCCGCGTGCTGCCCTACCTGGACGTGCCTTTCCAGCATGCGCACCCCGAGGTGCTGAAGCGCATGAAGCGCCCGGCCAGCGGCGAGCGCAACCTGGAGCGGCTGGCACGCTGGCGCGAGATCTGCCCGCAGATCGTGGTGCGCTCGACCTTCATCGCTGGCTTCCCGGGCGAGACGGAAAGCGAGTTCGAGACGCTGCTCGACTTCGTGCGCGAGGCGCGCATCGACCGCGCCGGCTGCTTCGCCTACTCGCCGGTGGATGGCGCCGCGGCGAACGCGCTGGCCGGTCAGCTGCCGGCTGAGTTGCGCGAGGAGCGGCGCGCGCGCTTCATGGCGGTGGCCGAAGCGGTGTCCACGCGCAAGCTCGAAGAACGCATCGGCGCGACCATGCAGGTGCTGGTGGACCATGCGCCGGCACTGGGCCGCAAGGGCGGTGTCGGGCGCAGTTATGCCGACGCGCCCGAGATCGATGGCCAGGTACGGCTGCTGCCGCCGGAGAAGGCGTCGAAGACGCTGAAGGTCGGCGAATTCACGCGCGCGCGCATCATTGGCACCCAAGGGCACGACCTGGTCGGCCTGCCACTTTGAAAGACCCATCGATGTCCGAAGACAAGGCCGTCAGCACGCAGCTGATCCATCACCCGTACCAGCCGCCGGTCGGCTTCCAGGCGCCGCAGCCGGGCGTGTTCAAGGCCTCGACGGTGATCTTCCCCAACGTCGCGGCGCTGCAGGCACGCAACTGGAAGGACAAGACCGGCTACACCTACGGCCTGCACGGCACGCCGACCACCTTCCTGCTCGAGGAGCGCATCGCCACGCTGGAAGGCGGTGCGCACACGCTGCTGGTGCCCAGCGGTCTGGCGGCGATCACGCTGGTGGACATGGCGCTGCTGAAGAGCGGCGACGAGCTGCTGATCCCCGACAACGCCTACGGCCCCGGCAAGGAGCTGGCGCGCCAGGAGCTGTCGCGCTGGGGCATCACGCACCGCTTCTACGACCCGGCCGATGCCGCGGCGCTGGCGGCGCTGATCACGCCGGCGACGAAACTGCTGTGGCTGGAGGCGCCGGGCTCGATCACGATGGAGTTCCCCGACCTGCGCGCGCTGGTGCGCGTGGCGCGCGACAAGGGCGTGTTGACCGCGCTGGACAACACCTGGGGCAGTGGTCTGGCCTTCGACACCTTCGAGCTGGGCGGGTCCTTGGGCGTGGATATCAGCGCGCATGCGCTGACCAAGTTTCCATCGGGCGGCGGCGATGTGCTGATGGGTTCGGTGACCACGCGCGACCACGAGCTGCACCTGCGCCTGAAGGCCGCTCACATGCACATGGGCTGGGGCGTCGGTGTCAACGATGTCGAGGCGGTGCTGCGTGCCTTGCCCTCGCTGCCCTTGCGCTATGCGGCCCAGGACGCCGCCGGCCGCGCGCTGGCGCAGTGGTGGTCGCAGCAGCCGCAGGTCAGCCGGGTGTTGCACCCGGCGTTGCCTGGGTCGCCCGGTCATGAACACTGGCGCGCGCTGTGCACGCAGGCGGCCGGGCTGTTTTCGGTGGTCTTCGATGCGCGCCATCACAGCCGGCAGGTGCATGCCTTCGTCGACGCGCTGAAGCTGTTCAAGCTGGGCTATTCGTGGGCCGGGCCGGTGAGTCTGGCGGTGCCCTACGACCTGGCGGTCATCCGCCCCGGCTCGGCCTGGCGCGGCACGCTGGTGCGCTTTTCTCTCGGGTTGGAAGACGTGGGCGACCTGCAGGCCGACCTGGAGCAGGCGCTGCGGTCGGTGGACTGGGCGCGCTGAGCCCGGCCGCGTCAAGCGCCCTTCGGCGCCTGCTTCGTGTGGCGGTAGATCAGGCCGCGCGACACACCCAACTCGCGCGCCGCGCGTGACACGTTGCCGTCACAAGCGGCCAGCGTCTTCTCGATCAGCTGCTGGCCGGCCTCGCGCAGTCTGGTGCTGCCGTCGGCACGCGCCGCAGCGGGCAGTGCGGGTTGTTCTATTTCGGCAGGCAACGCAGCCGGCATCGACAGCGACGGCGCCGCGTGGGTGCGACGCTGCTCGGCCTGCGCCTGCAGGCACAGCTGCAAGCCATTCGGCAGGCGATGTACCAGCAGCCTGTCGGCACGTGCGGCGGCCACCAGTTGCGTCAGCGTCAGCCCGAAGGACTCGTCCACCGTGGTGTCGTCCCGGCCCGATAGGGGCGCTTGCAGCAGGCTCCGGCCGGCCGCGTTGACCCACAGCAGTCGCCCGCTCTCGTCGACCGCAGCCAGGCCCTCCAGCGGCGTGTGCAGCAGTTGCGCGCTGGCCTGGAAGCGCAGCAGCACCTGCGGTTTCGATTGGTGCGTGAGCAGGCGGTTTTCGATGGAAGTGGCAAACAGGTGGGCCAGCGCAGCCGCGTCGAACTGGAAGTCGCGCGTTTCGCAGGACAGGTCGAGCACCGCCACCAGCGCGCCGTGCTTGTCGCGGATCGGGGCCGCCGCGCATTGCAGGCCATGGTTCATCTGGAAGTAGTGTTCGGCGCCCCGGACGGTGCAGCTGCGCCCGGACAGCGCCACCATGCCCGGTGCGGTAGTGCCCACGCAGGCTTCCGACAGGTCCACGCCCACGCGCCCGGCCAGCCACATCAACGCGCCGTCCTCGCGCTCGGTGTGCGTAGAGTGCACCACGATGCAATGTGCGTCGGTGAGGATGGCCTTGCAGCCCGTGCCGGCGAGCAGCGTCTGCAGCTGCTGCAGCTCTTCGTGCCCGGCTTCGAGCAGCAGCCGGTTGCGTGCCACCGCGCTGTCGATGCGGCTGCGCGTGACGGGCGTGAAGCTGATCGGTTCGGCCACCGCGCGGTCGGCCTGCGCACAGCGCGTCCACGACTGGATCACCGCATCCGACACCAGCCCCGTGGGGCGGATGCCTTCGTCGAAGAAGCGTTGCCGCGCCAGGCCGATGCGCTGCGACGCGGTGCTGAAGAACACGTTCGGCGCCACGGCGTCGGCGGCGATCGTCGACGCGCGGTATCGGGTGGGGTGCAAGGTCATGGTTCGGCCTCAGCGAAGCACCTGGATTGTGCTGAAGCGCGACAGTTCCGATCTAGGGAAAGTACCAGATTGGGGCCTGCCTTGCGCCAGCGTTAAGGTCTGCATGCGCCGGTTGCCTATGCGGGAGCCGTGACGCGCACACGCAAAAGGAGACGAGATGCCTGCAACGATGAAGCACGCTGGCTGGCGCGCCGGCCTGTCGGCACTGGGGCTGGTGCTGGTCATGGCGCCGGCGCTGGCGCAGACCGCCAGCAAGACCACGCCTGAATTCATTCGCGCCGCCACCGCCAGGATCGACGGCGCGGCGATCGTCGCCAACGAACAGGCCACGCGCAACTGGCCGAGCTACGGCCTGGACTACGCCGAGACGCGCTTTTCCAGGCTGAAGCAGATCACGGTCGACAACGTCGGCAAGCTCGGCCTGGTGTGGAGCTACGACCTCGAATCGAACCGTGGCGTCGAGGCCACGCCGGTGGTCATCGACGGCGTCATGTACGTCACCGCGTCATGGAGCGTGGTGCATGCGGTGGACGTGCGCAGCGGCAAGCGGCTGTGGGTCTTCGACCCGAAGGTGGACCGGTCGGCAGGGTACAAGGGCTGCTGCGATGTGGTCAACCGCGGCGTCGCGGTGTGGAAGGGCAGGGTGTTCGTCGCTTCCTACGACGGCCGGCTGATCGCGCTCGATGCGGCCACCGGCAACAAGGTGTGGGAGCAGGACACGATCATCGATCGCAAGTTCTCCTACACCATCACCGGCGCGCCGCGCGTCTACAAGGGCAAGGTGATCATCGGCAACGGCGGCGCCGAATACGGCGTGCGCGGCTACATCACCGCCTACGACGCGATGAGCGGCGAGCAGAAGTGGCGCTGGTTCACCGTGCCCGGCGACCCGAGCAAGCCCTACGAGGACATCTCGATGGCGCGCGCGGCGCAGACCTGGGATCCGTCGTCCAAGTACTGGCAGTTCGGCGGCGGCGGCACCGCCTGGGACACGATGAGCTTCGACCCGGAACTGAACCTGATGTACGTGGGCACCGGCAACGGCAGCCCGTGGGCGCGGGCCAAGCGCAGCCCGGCCGGTGGTGACAACCTGTACCTGGCGTCGATCGTCGCGCTGAATCCGGACACCGGCCAGTACGTCTGGCACTACCAGGAAACGCCCGGCGACAACTGGGACTTCACCAGCACGCAGCCGATGATCCTGGCCGACCTGAAGATCGACGGCAAGCCGCGCAAGGT
Organism: uncultured Rubrivivax sp.; assembly: GCA_964446545.1. Taxonomy (GTDB): domain Bacteria; phylum Pseudomonadota; class Gammaproteobacteria; order Burkholderiales; family Burkholderiaceae_C; genus Rubrivivax. Next base: position 39,506 of record CAYUPF010000003.1, on the reverse strand, counting down.
GATCCTGCACGCGCCGAAGAACGGCTTCTTCTTCGTCATCGACCGCACCGACGGCAAGTTCATCTCGGCGAAGAACTTCGTCGACGTCAACTGGGCCACCGGCTACGACGCCAGCGGCCGGCCGATCGAAACGCCGATCGCACGCGTGGTGGACCGGCCGCGCGAGATCATCCCCAGCCCCTTCGGCGCGCGCAACTGGCATTCGATGTCCTACAACCCGCAGACCGGGCTGGCCTACATGCCGGTGCAGAACGTGCCCTTCAACCTGGCGGACAACAAGGAGTGGACCTTCAACACCCACCGCCCCGGCGAGCCGCACAGCAACCTGGGCTGGAACATCGCGATGTTCGGCAACCTGGAACCCCCGAAGAGCGCGCCCTTCGGCCGGCTGGTGGCCTGGGATCCGGTGACGCAGAAGGCACGCTGGAGCGCCGAGCTGGTGGGTCCGTGGAACGGCGGTACCTTGACCACGGCCGGCAACCTGGTGTTCCAGGGCACCTCGGACGGGCGCTTCATTGCCTACGATGCGCGCGACGGCAAGAAGCTGTGGGAGGTGCCCACCGGTACCGGCGTGGTCGCCGCGCCGGCCACCTACGAGGTCGACGGCAAGCAGTACGTGTCGATTGCCGTCGGCTGGGGCGGTGTCTACGGGCTGGCGGCGCGCCACACCGACCGCGCCGGCCCGGGCACGGTCTACACCTTTGCGCTGGGCGGCACGGCCAAGCCGCCGGCCTTCGTCGAGTACCGCATGAACGCGCTACTGCAGGGCGTGCCCTACGACAAGTCGCACTACGACGCGGGCACCGCGCTGTACGTCAGCAGCTGCGCCTTCTGCCACGGCGTGCCGGGCGTGGACCGCGGCGGCAACATTCCGAACCTGGGCTATTCGGCGCAGTCGACGATCGCCAACCTGGACAAGTTCGTGCTGGGCGGCGCGCTCGCGGCCAAGGGCATGCCCGACTTCACCGGCAGGCTGACGCCGGCCGACGTGGAGAAGATCAAGGCCTTCATCCAGGGCACGGCCGACGCCGTGCGGACCAAGTAGGTCTAGAGCTGGAAGCCCACCCATAGCACCATGCCTTCGGCCACGTCGCGCAGCAGGCCGGGCTTGCGCAGCGTGTACAGGCGCGCCGACTGCTTCTCGCGCGTGTACCAGTCGCCGAAGCGGCGCACGTCGGCTGTCTCGTGGAAGGCCATCATCAGCTCGTAGTTCAGGAACAGGCTGCGGCTGTCCAGGTTGGCCGATCCGGCCAGCGCCAACTGGTCGTCGATGACCGCCAGCTTGGCATGCAGCATCTGCGGCGCCAGCCAGATGTGCACGCCGGCCTGCGCCAGCGCGCGCACTGCGCGGCCGCGGGCGATGTCCGACAGGCGGTGGTTGGAGCGTGCCGGCATCAGCACTTCCACCGCGACGCCGCGCCGCGCCGCCAGCGACAGCGCCATCACCAGCGCCGCATCGGGCACGAAATACGGCGTTACCAGCGCGATGCGGCGCCGCGCCTGGTAGGCGGCGCTGAGCAGCAGCGCATACACCGTGTCGTCCACCTGGTCGGGACCCGAGGCGACCAGTTGCGCGCCGCGCGCCGGGCCGGTGTCGCCGATCAGGCCGTCCTCCGGCGGCATCTCCTGCGGCGCGCGTTCGGTGTTGGCGAAGGCCCAGTCGCGCTCGAACAGCGCCAGCGCCTGCTGTACCAGCGGGCCCGTCAGATCGAAGCTCAGGTCGTGCCACGGCGGTTGGCCGGGCGTGCCCTCGAAGTATTCGGACGACAGGTTGCGCCCGCCGCACCACAGCCTGCGCGAATCGCGCGTGGCGTCGATGATCAGCAGCTTGCGGTGGTTGCGCAGGTTGGTGCGCCCCTTCAGCGGCGAATGCAGCGGCGGCACGAACAGCACCACCGACGCACCGGCCGCCTTCAGCGGCTTCAGGTCGGGTCGGCCGGCCATCAGGCTGCCCATGCCATCGAGCAGCAGGCGCACGCGCACGCCGGTGCGCGCCTTGGCGCACAGCGTGTCGATGACACGCTGCCCGACCGGGCCGCGGCCGAGGATGAAGGTACAGATGTCGATCGACTCCTGTGCTGCGTCCAGGTGCTGCCACAGCGCCTGCAGCGCCTGGCTGCCGTCGGCATGGATGCGCAGCTCGCGGTAGGCGGCCGGCACCGGCTGGGCCAGCGCATGCATCGTCTGCAGCACCCACGAACCGCCGCTGGCCAGCGGCGTCACGTGATGCCCGCGCGCCGTGCGCGGCCGCGCCTGCTTGCGCGAACCGAAGGTCAGGAAGATCGGCACTGCCGCATAGGGCATCAGCATGATGAACAGCACCCAGGCGATCGCCGCCGTCGGGTGGCGCCGCTGTTCCAGCAGGTGTGAGACGACGACGTAGATCAGCAGGCCGAGCACCACGACCAGGCCGTGGATCGTCAGGTAGTGGTCGAGCACGGGCACGGCTCGATCAGCGCGGCTTGCCGGCGGTGCGCAGCGCGGCGCCGCCGCCCTTCAGCGTGGTGCGCTGGCCGGTGTCGAGCAGGCGCATGCCGTCGATGCGGGACACCTGGATGTCCTTCTGCACCATGTTTTGCGCCAGCGCTGTCGATTCGCCGGGCGCGAAGGCTACGGCCTGCGACCAGTTGCCGAGGGGCGGCTCGCCGGGCTTCTGCAGCGTCTTGCCCGCCATCATGCACGGCACCAGCTTGCCCATCACCACCACCGCGATATGGCTGCCGTCGCCACGGTTGGCCACCAGCGCCAGCGTACCGGCGCGATTGATCGACACGCCGGCCGGCGCGTCCGCCGCCACCTTGGGCATACCGTTGTCCAGCGCCATCTTGTTGTCGTTGACCGACACCGCGATCTGCGCGGTGGCGCTGAAGCTGGCGCCGAGCGCGCAAAGCGCGACGAGGCGGCGGGGGGTCGTCATCGCTACTCCTCTGCGGGGGCCTTGTGCCTGCGCACGACCGCGAGCATAAGGGTGCCGCGCCGATGAGCAAGAATCGGGGCCCGCCTCCACACACGGACAACGATGAGTGCACTGACATTGAGCCAGGCCCAGGGCCTGATCACCGCTGCCTTCGCCGCCGCACGCGACAAGGGCTACAAGCCGATGGGCGTGGTCGTCGTCGATGCCGCCGGCCAGATCAAGGCGGCGGCGCGCGAGGACGGCGCCACCGCGCTGCGCATCGACATCGCCAGCGGCAAGGCCTGCGCTGCCGTCGGCATGGGTGTCAGCTCGCGCGTGCTGACGCAGCGCGCCAAGGACCTGCCGGCCTTCATGATTGCGCTGGCCAGCGCCTCGTCGCAGAAGTTCCTGCCGCAGACCGGTGCGGTGCTGATCAAGGACGCGGCCGGCGCGATCGTCGGCGCGGCCGGCGCCTCGGGCGGCACCGGCGACGAAGACGAGGAGATCTGCATTGCCGGCATCGCGGCCGTCGGCCTGCAGCATGGCTGAGGCGGCACGCAAGGTGCTCGTCACCGGCAGCATCCAGGCGCGGCTGGAGCGTGTCGACGAGTTGCTGGCCTTGAGCCTGGAGCATGTGCGGCGCTCGCGCACCGAGGCCGGTTGCCTCTCGCATGCCGTGCACCGCGACGTGGAAGACCCGCTGCGCCTGGTCTTCGTCGAGGAATGGGCGGACCGCGCCGCGCTGCAAGCGCATTTTGCGGTGCCGGCCTCGCGTGCCTTCGTCAAGGCCGCCACGGCCTGCGCCAGTGCCGCGCCGGCGATGGCGCTGTACGAGGTCGATGCGCTGAAGCCCTAGTGTTTAATTGCGTAAATTAACGATAGTGTTTCGAAGCTGTGCGCCCCGAAGCTCTCGCTTGCGCCAGGCGAACGGCGCGGCTTTTTCGTTGTACGCAGCGGTGAATGCATGTATCGCCCCAATGAGTTGATCGATGTTTCGGAAGCTGGCGTTGTTCAGCGTCTTGCGCTGGAAGATGCCGAACCATATTTCGACTTGGTTGAGCCAACTCGCACTGGTGGGCGTGAAGTGAAAGGTGACGTTCGGATGCGCGGCAAGCCAGTCCTCGTTTTTCTTATGGGTGTTCAAGTTGTCCAGGATGACGTGGATCTGGCGGTCTGCGGGTTGGTCGGCAACCACCTCCTCCATGAAGGCCTGGAAGTCGGCTCGCTTCTTGGTCTGCGTCGTCTTGCCACGAATGACGCCGGTGGCTACCTCCAGCGCGGCGAACAAGTTGATCGTGCCGTGGCGCTTGTAGGTGCTCTTCATTCCTTGGACGATCTTGCCGCTGCTGGTCTGCACGTAACCGCGTGCTCGTTCAAGCGCTTGAATCGAAGGCTTCTCATCGACGCTGAGCACCAAGGCGTTCTGTGGTGGGTTCAAGTACAGAGCGATCACGTCGGCAGCCTTGGCGGCGAACTCGGGGTCCGTGCTGACGCACCACGATCGGCGGCGCTGAAGCTGGATGCCTTCCTTGCGCAGCACGCGCCACACCGCGTCATCAGACACGCTCAGTGCCAACGCCAGCGAGCCCCCATCCCAGCTGGCCACGCCCTCTGGCGGCGCCAACTCAAGCTGCGCCAAGATTCGATTGCGCAACTCGACGCCGTATTTGGCCGGCTTGCCCGGCCTGGGTTCATCACGAAGCCCAGCCATGCCGCGCTCGGCGAAGCGTCGGCGCCATTGCCCAACCGTATTGGGCCGCAGCCCCATCTCGCGGGCGACCTCGTCGTTGCGCTTGCCCCGTATGCAAGCCAGAACAATGCGCGCCCGCTCGGCCATGCGGACCTCGCCGCTTCGACTTCGACACAGGCGCTCAAGCTCAGCCATGACTTCCGTCGTACACGACAACGCAACCGCCACTCGCGCCATGAGACCACCTTGCATCAAGCGAGGTAGGCATAATACTATCGTTGTTTAAAGCAATTAAACACTAGCCTGAACTTTGGTGCGCCGTGAAAAGGCGCTGTCGTCCTGCGGGTGCGAATCCTGCCCGGCAACTGTCGCTCCAGCCGGAAGCAATCGGAGCAACGATGGAGGTAACGAAGTCGTTGAAGCCTTCGGTGTAGAGGGTCCTTCAAGGGACTCGGCGATCGTGCAGGCGCGTAACGCGAGTGAACGTTGAGCAGGCCTCGAAATGGAGATTGCGGAAGCCGACCCGCCCAAAGTACGGGGAAGGCTGACATCGGCGGGGAAGTGAGCGAAGAGCGCACCCGGCGATTCCGCCGGGGTATTGACGATGGCATGCACGAAAGAGGAAGACAGTGGCAACACGGGGCTATCTGCCCATCGACAAGTTCGGCGCCGACTGCCTGTTCCAGATCATCAGCCACCGCTACGAGCGCGGTGCCACGCTGTTGACGACGAACCGGACCGCTTGCTGGACCACGTCGAGACCGTTCTGATCGAGGGCAAGAGCTACCGCGTTTTGAAACCGGCCAAAACTCAGCACGTTCGCACCGGCGCCCACACAAGCCGAGCAACTCGAAGGCTTTGGCCTGGATGGGCGTGAGTCGCGAGGTGATGACGATCTGGGCAGCAGGTCTTTGACGGCGCCCAGGATGGCGAAGCCGCCGACGCGCCAGCGCTCCTCGAACATCGCCTCGCGCTCCTGCGCCGACACTGCCAGCGCCCACACCGGGTTCGGCGGCAGCAATGTTCCGAAGCCGCCGTGCATGCGCCGGTTACGCGCGCGAAAGCCGGCGTAGTCGGCCTTGACGCGCGCTTCGAATTCGCGGTCCAGAGCGGCGTTGTGCGCCGGCGCGGCGGCATAGGCGGCGGTGCGCTGGAACACCGTCAGCGCCTTCGCCTGCTGCGCGATGATCGGGATCGCCTGCACCGCCGACGAGCCGGTGAGTGCGATACATGCCGTCATCAGACCTCGCTCATCGCCGGCACGGTCTTTCAAGGCACCAAGCTTGCCCTGCGCGTGTGGTTCCTGGCGATCTATCTGATCAGCCAGGCCAAGACCGGCTTGTCGGCGCTGGCGCTCAAACGCCACCTGGGCGTGAGCTACCCCACGGCCTGGCTCATGCACCACAAGCTCATGCTGGCGATGGCCGTGCGCGAGGACGGCTACGTCCTGTTCGGTGACGTGCAGGTCGATGACGCCTACCTCGGCGGCGAACGCACGGGCGGCAAGGCCGGGCGCGGATCGGAGAACAAGGTTCCCTTCGTGGCGGCGCTCTCGCTCAGCCAGGCCGGGCTTCCGCTGCGCGTCAAGCTCAACCCAGTGTCTGGGTTTACCCTGAACGCGATTGCGGATTGGGCCAAGAGCCACCTCAAGACAAGCCTGAAGGGCTGCTACCACTCGTTTGCCTTTCGCAACTACGCCAATCGCTACCTCTCGGCCTTCGCCTATCGATTCAATCGCCGCTTCGAGCTGCGCACCCTGAACGCAAGGCTCCTGGTCGCCGCGGTTTGCTGCCCGCCCCACCCGCAGCGCACGATCCGGATGGCTGGGGCTTCTTGCTAATCAAAGAGTCTTGAGCAGCGCGTCGTAGCCGGGCGGGTCCATCAGCTGGTCGAACTCGGCCATGTCGGTGACGTGCACCTTGAAGAACCAGCCGTTGCCCATCGGGTCGCTGTTGGCCAGCGAGGGGTCGGCGCGCAGCGCCTCGTTGACTTCGACCACCTCACCCGACACCGGCATGTACAGGTCGGCCGCCGCCTTGACCGACTCCACCACGCCGGCCACCTCGCCCTTCTTCAGCGTCTTGCCGACCGCAGGCAGGTCGACGAAGACCACGTCGCCCAGTGCGTCCTGCGCATGCAGCGTGATGCCGACGACCGCGGCCTCGTGGTCTTCGATGTTGATCCATTCGTGGTCGGGCGTGAACATGGTGGTCATCGGTGGGGCTCCTGTGGGGGGGGTGGTAATCAGCCGCGGAAGTAGCGGTGCGGCACGAAAGGCATGGGCGTCACGCGCATCGGCACCTGTTGGCCGCGCACTTCGGCATAGACCTCGTGCTGCGGCTGTGCATGGTCGGTGGCGAGGTAGGCCATCGCGATCGGCTTGTTGATCGTCGGCGCGATCGTGCCGCTGGTGACGGTGCCGAGCTTGTGGCCGCGCGAATCGACCAGCTTGGCGCCTTCGCGTACCGGCACGCGTTCCAGCGCCACCAGGCCGACGCGCTTGTGGCTGACGCCGCCGCTCAGCTGCGCGGCGATGGCATCGGCGCCGGGGTAGTGGCCGGCGCGCTCGCCGCCGGGGCGGCGCACCTTCTGGATCGCCCAGGTCAGCCCGGCCTGGACCGGGCTGGTGCGCGTGTCGATGTCGTGGCCGTACAGGCACAGCCCGGCCTCCAGGCGCAGCGTGTCGCGCGCGCCCAGCCCCGCGGGCTTGACCTCGGGCAGGTTGATCAAGGCCCGCGCCAGCGCCACCGCGGCTTCGGCCGGCACCGAGATCTCGAAGCCGTCCTCGCCGGTGTAGCCGGAGCGCGTGACATAACAGTCGGCACCGGCCAGCTTGAAGCTGCCGCCGGTCATGAACACCAGGCGGGCGACGTCCGGGTTCAGGTGGCTCAGCGCGGCCGCGGCCTGCGGGCCCTGCAGCGCGAGCAGCGCGCGCTCGGGCATGGCGATCACCTGGCAGCGGTGGCCGATGTTCGTGACCAGGTGGCGGATGTCGGCGTCCTTGCAGCCGGCATTGACCACCAGCAGAAGGTCATGCTCGCGGCGCGTGATCATCAGGTCGTCGAGCATGCCGCCGCCGGCATCGGTGAAGAAGGCATAACGCTGCTGGCCCACGGCCAGGCCGAGCACGTCCACCGGCACCAGCGTTTCCAGCGCCTTGGCCGCATCGCTGCCGGTCAGGCGCACCTGGCCCATGTGCGAAACATCGAACAGCGCTGCCGACTCGCGGCACTGCTTGTGCTCGGCGATGATGCCGCCGGGGTAGTTGACCGGCATGTCGTAGCCGGCGAAGGGCACCATGCGGGCGCCCAGTTCCACGTGCAGCGGATGCAGCGGGGTTTTCAGCAGATCAGCGGACATCACACACTCCCAGGGCTGCGAACAACCCCATTCTGGTTGTTCTTGGCCCCCGCTGTCCGCTTTACCTGAGAGATTGGCGCTGCATTTCATTGCCGCGCTTGCCCCTTCGGTGGGCTGGGTTCGCAGCCAGCCTCTCTCCAGTGAGGAACACCCCGTCGCCGGGACGCTTGCCAGTCCTTTTGCCTGAGCGTTCGGGGTCGATGTCGCCGTCTCGGCCCCTGCGCCTTCGGCGGCCCCTGCCGTGTGAAGGCTGAGGGCTCTCTCCTGACGGCTGGCAGTGTAGCCGAGTGCTTAGCGCAAGCGCCGCCCCTGGTTCCACCACACCAGGCCGATCAGCAGCAGCGCGGGCAGGTAGAACCAGTGTGCGCTGGGGGCATCGGTCGGCACCTTGACCGCACTGACATCCCAACCCGATTCGAAGCCGCCGCGCCTGGCGCGCGAGCCGAATTTCACCGCGCCGACCTGCACTGCGTCGCCCAGCGGCACCAGCTGCAGCCCGCCATCGGCCATGCGCTTGCGGCCGTCGGGGCCGGCTTCGCCCAACTGCAGCGCCACCGTCTTGACGACATCGTCGCCTTCCAGCGTGGTGCCCTTGATCAGCATCGCCAGCGTGGCGTTCGATGGTGCGTTCTTCGCCAGTTCGAAGACCTCCGCCGCCGGTGCGTCGCGTGTCGGCGGTGTGATGCGGTCCATGAAAAAATCGGGGCGAAACAGCAGCATCACGGCCAGCGCCAGCAGCAGCGTTTCCCAAAGGCGACTCTTCACGCGGAACCAGTTCATCGTCACCGCGGCGAAGATCAGCGTGGCGATGCTGCAGGCCACGATCACACGGATAAACTCGGCAGTGCTGTGGATGTCGAGCAGCAGCAGCTGCGGGTTGAAGATCCATATGAAGGGCAGGATGACGGTGCGCAGTGCGTAGACCGAGCCCTGGATGCCGGTCTGGATGGCATCCTCGCCGCTGATCGCCGCTGCGGCAAAGGTGGCCAACCCCACCGGCGGCGTGATGTCGCCCATGATGCCGTAGTAGAAGACGAACAGGTGCACCGCGATCAACGGGATCACCAGCCCGCTGCGTGCGCCCAGTTCCACCACCACCGGCGCCATCAGCGTGGCCACCAGCACGTAGTTGGCGGTGGTGGGCACGCCCAGGCCGAGCACCAGGCAGACGAAGGCGATGAACAGCAGCATCGCCATGACGTTGCCCTGGCTGACGAATTCGACGAATTCGGTCATGCGCAGGCCCAGGCCGGTGAGCGTGATCGCGCCGACGATGATGCCGGCGGTGGCCGTGGCCACGCCGATGCCGATCATGTTGCGCGAGCCGTCGTTCATGCCGTGCATCACCTCGACGAATCCGTTGCGCAAGGTGCCGGCGGTGGGCTGGCCGCGGAAGAACTCGATCAGCCAGCGCTGCGTCAGCATCAGCACGATCAGCACCGCGATGGCCCAGAAGGCCGACAGCGACGGCGACATCTCCTCGACCATCAGGCACCAGATGAGCGTGGCGATGGGCAGCACATAGTGCAGCCCGGCCTCGACCGTGGGCCAGGTGTCCATGGCTTTGGGGTGGTCGATGTCGATGTCCTGCGGCAGATCGGGGCAGCGTGCCGCCTGGCGCACCGCGACCACGTACACCGCGGTCAACACCACCGCGACGGCCCAGCCGGCGTTTTCGCCGAGCACGGACTTGATCGCCGACAGCAGGTAATACATCGCCGCGACGACGATGATGCTGCCCGACAGACCCAGCCCCAGGCGCAGCATCGCCTCGCCCCAGCTGCGCGGCGTGCGCTGGATGATCGGCATCATGCCGAGCTTCAGCGCCTCGAGGTGCACGATGTACAGAAGCCCCAGGTACGACAGCGTCGCCGGCAGCACGGCGTGCTTGACCACCTCGGAATACGGGATGCCGACGTACTCGACCATCAGGAAGGCGGCCGCGCCCATCACCGGCGGCATGATCTGGCCGTTGACCGAGCTCATGGTCTCAATCGCGCCGGCCTTGACGCCGCCATAGCCGGCCTTCTTCATCAGCGGGATGGTGAAGATGCCGCCGGACACCACGTTGCTCACCGACGAGCCCGAGATCATGCCGTTCAGCGCCGAGGACACCACCGCCACCTTGGCTGGCCCGCCGCGCAGATGGCCCAAAGCGGCGAAGCTGACCTGCATCATGTAGTTGCCGCCGCCGGCACGGTCGAGCAGCGAGCCGAAGAGCACATAGACGAAGATCGTGCTCGTCGACACGCCGAGCGCGATGCCGTACACGCCCTCGGTGGTAAGCCACATGTGCGACAGCAGCCGGCTCAGCGACGCGCCCTTGTGCGACAGCACCTCGGGCATGTACGGGCCCAGCATGCTGTAGGCCAGGAACAGCACGGCCAGCACGGCCATCGGCCAGCCTATCGCGCGGCGCGTGGCCTCCAGCAGCAACAGGATGCCAGCGCTGGCGACCACGATGTCCATCGTCGTTGGCTGCCCGGGCCGTGTGGCCAGCTGCGCATAGAACAGCAGCAGATAGCCGCCGGCAAAGGCGCCGGCCAGCGCGAACACGATGTCGAGAAGCGGGATGCGGTCGCGCGGCGAGCGCTTGAAGGCCGGCCAGGCCATGAAGGCCAGGAACAGTGCGAAGGCCAGATGGATCGAGCGCGCCTCGGTGTCGTTGAGCACGCCGAAGCGCAGCACGAAGGGCAGCGGCGACGCGTACCACAGCTGGAACAGCGCCCAGGCCAGCGCGGTGCCGAAGATCAGCTGCCGGGCGAACCCCTTGGGCTCGCGCCGCCCGGTGTCGGCCTCGGCGACCAGTTCCTGCAGTTCGGCGGGTGCCTTCTCGATGTCGGTGGCCATGGGCGGTCACCGCCGCTGCGGTGCGCAGAAGTCAATCGGAAGGGGCGGGCCCGCAGGCCCGCTCCGCTCTTCGCTGCGTTACTTGATCCAGCCCTTCTCCTTGTAGTAGCGCAGCGCGCCGTCGTGCAGCGGCGCCGACAGGCCGTCCCTGATCATGTTTTCGGGCTTCAGGTTGGCTAGCGCCGGATGGAGCTTCTTGAATTCATCGAAGTTGTCGAACACCGCCTTCACCACCGCGTACACCGTGTCGGCCGGTACCTTGCTCGAGGACACCACCGTGGCCAGCACGCCGTAGGTCTCGGTCGCGTCGGGGTTGTTCGGGTACAGGCCGGCAGGCACGGTGGCCTTGGCGTAGTAGGGGCGCTCGGCCACCAGCTTGTCCACGGCCGGGCCGGTCAGCGGCACCAGCCTGGCGCCGCAGGAGGTGGTCGGGTCCTGGATGTTGGCCGAGGGGTGGCCCACGGCGTAGAAGAAGCCGTCGATCTTGCCGTCGCACAGCGCCGGGCCGTGCTCGTCGGCCTTGAGCTCCGAGGCCAGCGAGAAGTCGCCGAGTTTCCAGCTCATCGCGGCCAGCAGCTCTTCCATCGACGAGCGCGTGCCCGAGCCGGGGTTGCCGACGTTGAAGCGCTTGCCCTTGAAGTCGGCGAATGTCTTGACATTGGCTTCCTTGCGCGCCAGCACGGTGAAGGGCTCGGGGTGCACCGAGAACACCGCACGCTCGTCGGTCCACGCGCCGGCATCCTTGAACGCGCCCAGGCCCTTGACGGCGTTGAACTGCACGTCGCTCTGCGCGAAGCCCAGGTCCAACTCGCCGGACTTGATGGTGTTGACGTTGAAGACCGAGCCGCCGGTGGATTCGACCGAGCAGCGGATGCCGTGCTTGGCGCGGTCCTTGTTGACCAGCCGGCAGATGGCACCGCCGGCGGCGTAGTACACGCCGGTCACGCCACCGGTGCCGATGGTCACGAACTTCTGTTGGGCGACGGCCGGTGTCCAGGGCAGGGCGAGGGCCAGGGCGGATGCGGCCAGTGCGGCGCGCAACGGGGTGGTGCGTCGAGTCATCGTCGGATTCCTGCTGAAGGTTGAAGGTGGGCGAACGATAGCGCAAGCACCGTGCCTATCGATGCGGGACTTCCGCCAATGCCGCGTCGACGGCACGCGCCAGGCGCTGCACGATCAGGTCCAGCTGCGCATCGTCGACGATGAAGGGCGGCGCCAGCAGCACATGGTCGCCGCGCTGGCCGTCGAGGGTGCCGCCCATCGGGTAGACCATCAGCCCCTCGGCCATGGCCCGGGCCTTGATGCGCGCGTGCAGCTTCAGGCGCGAATCGAAGGGCGCCTTCGTCGAGCGGTCGGCCACCAGCTCGATCGCCTGGAACAGGCCACGGCCGCGGATGTCGCCGACCTGCGGATGCTGGCCGAAGGCGGCCTGAAGCCGACGGCGCAGGCCGGCGCCCTGGCGCTGCACGCGCTCGAGCAGCCCGTCGCGGCGGATCACCTGCTGCACCGCCAGTGCCGCGGCGCAGGCCATCGCATGACCGATGTAGGTGTGGCCGTGCTGAAAGGCACCGCTGCCCTTGGCGATCGCCTCGACCACCTGCGCCTGCGCCAGCACCGCGCCGATCGGCTGGTAGCCGCCGCCCAGGCCCTTGGCCACCACCAGCAGGTCGGGCACCGCGCCCTCGGCCTCGCAGGCGTGCAGCGTGCCGCAGCGGCCCATGCCGCACATCACCTCGTCCAGAATGAGCAGCATGCCGTGGCGGCTGCACAGCTCGCGCACGCCGCGCAGATAGCCCGGTACCGGCGTGGTCGCGCCCTGCGTGGCGCCGCCCACCGTTTCAGCGACGAAGGCGATGACGTTCGCGCCGCCGAGCTTGTCGATGGCCGCGGCCAGTTCGGCCACCAGGCGCTGGCCGTAGGCCTCGGCGCTTTCGCCGCTCTGGCGGTCGCGGTATTCGTAGCAGGGCGAGACGTGTGTCACGTCGATGAGCAGCGGCGCGAACTGCTTGCGCCGCCAGGCGTTGCCGCCCACCGCCAGCGCACCCAGCGTGTTGCCGTGGTAGCTCTGGCGGCGCGCGATGAAGTGGCGGCGCTGCGGCTGGCCGGTCTCGACGAAGTACTGGCGCGCCAGTTTCAGCGCCGCCTCCACCGCCTCGGAGCCGCCGGACACGAAGTAGGCGTGGCTGGTGCCGGCCGGTGCGCCCTGCACCAGCACGTCGGCCAGTTCCTCCGCCACCTCGGTGGTGAAGAAGCTGGTGTGGGCATAGGCCAGGCGGTCGAGCTGGGCATGCATCGCGGCCAGCACCTCGGGGTGGCCATGGCCCAGGCAGGACACGGCGGCGCCGCCCGAGGCGTCGAGGTACTGCCGGCCCTGGCTGTCGGTGATGAACACGCCCTGCGCGCCGACGGCCATCGGCAGGCTGTAGGCCATCTGGCGGTGCAGGATGTGGCTGGGGGTGGCGCTGGTCTTCACGGCATTTGCTCCTGGAGTCCGGTGCCGCAGTTTTCCACAGCGCGTCGCCTCACCCAGCCAGTCGCTTTGTCGAGGATTCCGGCTCGCCGGAATCCGATGTCGATACCGAAGAATTGCCGACCAGGCCGACACGCGTCGACCGGCGCCAACGAGACAGGCTCGATGTGTGTGGTCGTCTCGCATCGACGCCACGCTGGCTGTTCGCAGCGGCTATGGCCCCGCGTCCTTCGACCTCGGGTCGGCTGGGTAGCGGATGGTTTGCACCAGTTGCAACTGTAGCGGGCTGGGGGAGCTGGTCAGCAGGCTGACGACGACAATCACGGCAAAGCCGACCGGCACCCCGAAGACCGCCGCCGACATCGGCTGGATGTCCCACCACAATGCAATCGGCGCCTGCAAGCCGAGCAGGCCGTGCAGCCAGGGGTCGGTGGTGGCCATGTAGCAGGCGGTGACGCCGAAGCCGGCCAGCATGCCCAGGGACGCGCCCCAGCGGTTGGCACGCGCCCAGAACACGCCCAGCACCAGCGCCGGGAAGAAGGTGGCTGCCGCGATCGAGAAGGCCGCCGATACCAGCAGCAGCAGGTCGGGCGGCGACTGCGCTGTGACCGCGGCCGCACCCAGCGTGACCAGCAGCATCAGCGTCTTGGTCATGGTCACGCGCAGCGAGGTGGAGACTTGCGGGTTGATCATCTTGTAGTACAGATCGTGTCCCAGCGCGTTGGAGATCGTCAGCAGCAGCCCGTCGGCCGTGGACAAGGCTGCGGCCAGGGCGCCTGCGGCCACCATCGCCGACACCACGTAGGGCAGGCCGGCGATCTCGGGCGTGGCCAGCACGATGATGTCGGCACCGATGCGAAGCTCGCCCAGCTGCAGCCGGCCGTCCTGGTTGATGTCTTTCACCGACAGCAGCGCCGGGTCGACCTTGCTCCAGTTGGCGATCCAGCCCGGCAACTGGTCGAAGGGCGTGCCGATCAGCGTGCTCAGCAGCTCGTACTTGACCAGCACCGCCAGCCCCGGCGCGGTCAGGTACAGCAGCACGATGAAGAATATCGACCAGGCGACCGACTCGCGCGCCTCGCGCACCGAGGGCGTGGTGTAGTAGCGCACCAGGATGTGCGGCAGTGCGGCCGTGCCCATCGTCAGGCAGAACACCAGCGCCAGGAAGTTGCGGCGCGAGCTGTCGAACTGCTTGCGCGATGCCGCGTCGCCGTCGGGGTCGCCGGCGAAGGCCTGCGCATGCGGCGGCATGCCGGCCAGCGGCGCGGCGCGGGCTTCGCTGGTGGCCTTGGCCGCCGACCACACGCGCTTGGCCTCGGCGCTGTCCTTGGGCAGCGAAGCCAGCGCCCGGTTGGCCTGCTGCAGCTGCGCAAGCGGCGCGTCGGCGGCGCTCAGCCTGTCGAGCGTGTGTCGCGCGGCGGCGCGGTCGGCTGCCAGTGCGGCGGGCACGTCGCGCAGCTTCTCGCCCAGGTCGGCGGCACGCTCGCGCAGCGTCGCGATGACCTGCTGCTCGCCGGGGTCGGCCATCAGCCGGCGCTCGAGTTCGCTCACTTTCTGCAACTGCTGACCGTAGATGAGCTGCGGCAGCGGCACGCCCGTCTGCTTGACCGACAGCCAGACCACCGGCGTCATGTAGGCCACGATCAGCACGATGTACTGCGCCACCTGGGTCCAGGTGATGGCGCGCATGCCGCCCAGGAACGAGCACAGCAGGATGCTGCCCAGCGCGGCGAAGACGCCGATCTCGAAGGGCAGGCCCGACAGCCGCGTGGTGATCAGGCCGACGCCGTAGATCTGTGCGACCACGTAGATGAAGGAACATACGATCGCGCCGAACACGCCGATGGCGCGCGGCAGGTTGCCGCCGTAGCGTTCGCCCAGGAAGTCGGGGATCGTGAACTGGCCGAAGCGGCGCAGGTAGGGCGCGATGAACAGCGCCACCAGGCAGTAGCCGCCGGTCCAGCCGAGCACGAAGGCCAGCCCGCTGTAGCCGCCCAGGAACAGCATGCCGGCCAGGCCGATGAACGAGGCCGCGCTCATCCAGTCGGCGCCGGTGGCCATGCCGTTGTACATCGCCGGCACGCGGCGCCCGGCCACGTAGTACTCCACCGGGTCGGCGGTGCGGCAGGCCATGCCGATGCAGGCATAAAGCGCGATGGTGGCGAGCAGGAAGACGACACCGACGATGCGCCGCGGCAGCCCCATCTGCTCGAGCGCCGCCATGGCCAGCACGAACAGCGCGAAGCCCAGCAGGTACACGGCGAAGCCCCGGTCGAGGCGGCGCTTGAAACTGCGCTGGCCGGCCCTCGATTCGGCGGAAGTGGTCGCGCTCACCCCTGGCTGCGTGGATCGGTGGGTGTCATGCCATGGGCCAGTTGCTCTTGCCTGAACTGCGCGATCGCAGCAACAGGCGCGGCGTGATCAGCCATTCCAGGCCGCGCACACGGATCCGCTTGAGCTGCGCGATGTCCGCGAGCGCCACGCTGCGCTGCAGCGGCCGGCAGCCGGCTGCGCCACCGGAGGCGTCGATGCAGCGGCAGCCCTGCGCGTCGATGAGGTGGATGCCTTCACCGCTGCCGGCGACCGGAAGCGCGTGCGTCATCTGGCGGTGCAGGATGCGGGTCGGGTTCGCGGCATGCGGCATGATGGAGACTCTGGAAGCGTTGTCTGCAGTGTTCCACAACGACAAGCGGAAGTGGGGCGAAGCGCGCGAACAGCGGGAGCGCACAGAATCGGCGCGTCGGGCTTGCCCATCCATCATCCGCGGAGCAACTCATGCTGAACAGGCGTCAATCCATCGGCGGTATGGCCGCCCTTGCCGGGCTGGCCGGCGCGGCACAGGCCAAGGACAGATGCGTGGTCTTCACGCCGCAGATGCAGCAAGCCAAAACGCCGGCCGAGGCGCTGAAGCGGCTGCAGGACGGCAACGCCCGCTTCGTTGCCGGCCAGGCGCTCAACTGCGATCTGCTCGAGCAGGTGCGCAGCACCGCGGCGCAGCAGGCGCCGTTCGCTGCCGTGCTGGGTTGCATCGACAGCCGGGTGCCGCCGGAACTGGTGTTCGACCAGCAGATCGGCGCCATGTTCGTGGCGCGCATCGCCGGCAACATCGCCAGCGCCGACATCATCGGCAGCCTGGAGTTCGCCACCGCGCTGGCCGGGGCCAAGCTGATCGTCGTGCTCGGCCATAGTGAGTGCGGCGCCGTCAAGGGCGCGATCGACGACGCCAAGCTCGGCAGCCTGACCGGTGTGCTGCAGCAGATCCGCCCGGCGCTGGCCCAACTCGACTACAAGGGCGTGCCGTCGTGTCCAAGGACAAGGCGCTGGTGCAGCGTGTGGCCGAGCAGAACGCCAAGGATGCGGCCGCGCAGCTCACGGGCCGCAGCGAGGCCATGGCCGGCCTGGTGCGCGAGGGCAAGCTGAAGGTCGTCTACGCGATGCACGACGTGACCACGGGCAAGGTGGCCTGGTTCGGTTGAGGCCGGTCACCGAGCCGCTCTGGGCCACCGCGACCGAGTAGCGGAACTGGCGCAGCGCGACATGGCGGTGATTCATCGGGGGCTGGGGGATGCAGCCGCGGTCGTACCCGATGCGCTATCGTTGCCCGCACGATGAGCGACGACATCAGCGCCCTGCGCCGCATCCTGCGCGACTGCCGCACGATCGCCATCGTCGGCCTGTCCGCCGACTGGCACCGGCCGAGCAACTTCGTCGGCAAGTACCTGCAGCAGCACGGCTACCGCATCGTGCCGGTGAACCCGCGCTACGACAGCATCCTCGGCGAGCGCAGCTACGCGGCGCTGGAGGACATTCCGTTCGCGGTGGACATGGTCGACGTGTTCCGCCGCAGCGCCGACGTGCTGCCCTTCGCGCGTGCTGCCATCGCCATTGGCGCCAGGTGCCTGTGGCAGCAGATCGGTGTGAAGAACCTCGAAGCCGATGCGCTGGCGCGCGCCGCCGGGCTCGACGCGGTGATGGACCGCTGCGTCAAGATCGAACATGCGCGACTGTTCGGCGGCTTGCATTGGGCCGGCGTGAACACCCGCGTCATTTCCGCAAAGAGGCCCGTCTGACATGGCCGACCGCGCCTTCAAGCCCGAGACGCTGGCGATACACGCCGGCCAGATCCCCGACGCGGCCACCGGCGCGCGTGCGCTGCCGATCTACCAGACCACCAGCTTCGTCTTCGACAGCGCCGACCATGCGGCCAGCCTGTTCAACCTGCAGACCTTCGGCAACGTCTATTCGCGGCTGAGCAACCCGACCGTCGCGGCGCTGGAAGAGCGCGTCGCCGCGCTCGAAGGCGGCCGCGCCGCGCTGGCTTCGGCCTCGGGCATGGCGGCCGAGGCGATGGCGTTGATGACGATCCTGCAGCAGGGCGACCACGTGGTCGCCGCCGGTGCGCTGTACGGCGGTTCGGTGTCGATGCTGTCGGTGAACCTGGCCAAGTTCGGCATCACGACCACCTTTGTCGATGCCACGCAGCCCGAGGCCTTTGCGGCCGCGATCCGGCCGAACACGCGCGCGCTCTTCGCCGAAAGCCTGGGCAACCCGAGCATGCTGCTGCTGGACATCGGCGCGGTGGCCGACGTCGCGCATGCACAGGGGCTGCCGCTGGTCATCGACAACACGGTGCCTTCGCCGTACCTGTGCAATCCGATCGCCTTCGGCGCCGACATCGTGGTGCATTCGGCCACCAAGTACCTGGCCGGCCACGGCACCACGCTGGGCGGCGTGATGGTCGAGAGCGGCAGCTTCCCCTGGGACAACGGCAAGTTCCCGGGCATGACCGAGCCTTCGCCCGGCTACCATGGCGTGAAGTTCTACGAGACCTTCGGCGACTTCGGCTTCTGCATGCGCGCGCGCATGGAGACGCTGCGTGTCTATGGTGCCGCGCTGAGCCCGATGAGCGCCTGGCAGATCCTGCAGGGCGTGGAGACGCTGCCGCTGCGCATGGAGCGGCACAGCCGCAATGCGCTGGCTGTCGCGCGCTTCCTGCAAGACCATCCGCGCGTGAGCTGGGTCAACTATCCCGGGCTGCCCGAGCACCCGCAGCATGCGCTGCTGCGCAAGCAGATGCGCGCGCTGGACGGCGAGCCGATGGCCTCGGGTCTGCTGGCCTTCGGGGTCAAGGGCGGCGCGGCGGCGGGCGAGAAGTTCATCGAAGGCGCGCAGTTCATGAGCCACCTGGTGAACATCGGCGACACGCGCACGCTGATCAGTCATCCGGCCACGACCACGCACCGTCAACTGGACGAGGCACAGCAGCGCGCCGCCGGGGTGCTGCCCGACATGGTGCGCATCTCGGTCGGGCTGGAGCATATCGACGACATCCTGTGGGACATCGACCAGGCGCTGGCCCGCGCCGGCGTCTGACGGTGCGGCCATGCTCCCTGCTGCAAGGCGCGTCGGCATGCCGGCATACCGCGCGGAAAGCCGGACGCTCAAAGTCTTAGGCTTGGTCATGGCCGTTGCGGGCATCGCCGGCGCCAGCGTCGCCGCGGAGCACATGCGCGAGAACTGGCCGCTGGAGGTGTCGCATCTTGCGGTGCTGTTGGCGCTGGCCCTGCTGGCGGCCAATGTTTGTGCAGTGGGCGTGATGCTGTTGGCCGTGGGATGCGGGTCTGTGCGTGCGCTGCAGGACCCGCGGCGGCGGCGCGCTGCGGCCTTGCAGATGCTGCTGGCGAATCTGCTGCTTCCAGTGCTGATATTCGGTGTGTTGATCGACGAACAATCGGCAACCCGCAGCGACGCCGACCACGCCTTGACGTGGGTCTTGGCCCTCGTGGCCTACGGCATTTGTCTTCTGGCCTGGCGGCTGTGGCGGCGCAGCCGCCGCCAGGAGGCCATCAGCGCCGATGAAGCGATGGCGCTGGACCCGCGGCCGCCGTCGCTGTACCTGCGCTCGTTCCGCGACGACGGGGTGTCGCTGCTGGCGCAGGACGGATCGACCTTGAAGCGACGTGCCGTCGGTCTGCTGGGGCTGCCGACGCCCGAAGAGCACATGGCGAAGATCCTGGCGCGCATCGGGCCGCTGATTGCCATCGGCAAACCCGGCGAACCCTTGCCCGAACTCGGCGCCGCGCGCCTGTACGTGGCGCACGATCAATGGCAACAAACCGTCACCGACCTGATGCAGCGCGCGGCCCTGGTGGTGGTGCGCGTGGGCGCGTCACCGGGGGTGTTGTGGGAGATCGAGCAGGCCTTGGCACAGCTGCCGCGCCACCGCCTGGTGCTGGCCGTGCTGGGCGGCGATCCGGTGGCCCCGGAACTCGTCGCGCGCCTGGCGCCGGTGCTGGGCGCTGCGCTCGAGCAGACGTTGTGGCAGGCGCCCGACCGCCATCGGGGCGGCTGGCGCGCGATGCTGCTGGGCCACAAGGTACGTCGCATCGGTGGCATGGTGTGCTTCGACGCCGAAGGCCGCGCCCGTGCGGTGCCGGTACAGCAAGAGACCAGGCCACTGCGGGGCCTCAATCCGCTCAGGCTCATGCGACCGTCGGCCGCGCCGCTCGAAGAGGCCTGGAAGAAGGTCTTCGAGCATGCGAACCCGGCATGGGGCGAGGGCACGGTCCAACGCTCGCGCATGATGGCGGTGGGTCTGGCCCTGATGTTCGGACTGGTTGGCGCGCATTGGTTCTATCTGGGCAACCATCGACGGGGCTGGATCTACATCGCCATGCTGCCGCTGGCGTTGGCGCCGCTCTTCCTTTCCTATGCCGATGCGCTGCGCTTCATCTGGATCGATCGCGCCGAGTTCGACTTGCGCATGGTCACTGCGCGCCGGTAGTGCATGATGGTGGCGCGCACGACATCGGACGTCGTCATCGGCAAGGAGACCCAGCGATGAGCATCTACGACCAGCATCTGGACAAGAACGCAGCCAACTACGTGGGCTTGAGCCCGGTGAGCTTCGTCGAGCGCAGCGCCGAGGTCTTCGGTGACCTGCCGGCGGTGATCCATGGGGCGCGCCGCTACAACTGGGCGACGGTGCGCGAGCGCTCGGCGCGCCTGGCTGCTGCGCTGCAGGCGCTGGGCGTCGCCCGCGGCGGCACGGTCAGTACGATGCTGCCCAACACGCCGGAGATGGTCGAGGCGCATTACGCGGTGCCGGCGCTGAACGCCGTGCTGAACACGCTGAATATGCGACTCGACGCGCCGCTGCTGGCCTGGCAGATGAATCACTGCGAAGCCGCGGTGCTGGTCACCGACCGCGAGTACGCGCCGGTGATGGCCGAGGCCTTGCGCATCCTGAAGGCCGAGCACGGGCGCGAGCCGGTGGTCATCGACGTGTGCGACAGCGAGTACACCGGCGCCGGCGAGCGCGTCGGCGCGCACGAGTACGAGGCCCTGCTCGCCGCGCACGACCCGCTACCCAGGCTGGAGGGTCCGGCCGACGAGTGGGACGCGATCGCCGTCAGCTACACCAGCGGGACGACCGGCGACCCGAAGGGCGTGGTCACGCACCACCGCGGCGCGTACCTGAACGCGGTGTGCAACGCCGCCACCTGGACGATGCCGCACTTCCCGAAGTACCTGTGGACGCTGCCGATGTTCCACTGCAACGGCTGGTGCTTCCCGTGGACGGTGGCGATGCTGGGCGGCACGCACGTCTGCCTGCGTCGCGTCGAGGCCGTACCGATCCTGGCGGCGATGCGCGAGCACCGGGCCGACCACTATTGCGCCGCGCCGATCGTGCACAACCTGCTGATCAACGCGCCGGCCGCGCTGCGTGAGGGCATCGCCCACAAGGTGCGCGGCATGGTCGCCGGCGCCGCACCGCCGGCGGCGATGATCGAGGGCATGGCGAAGCTCGGCTTCGACATCACGCACGTGTACGGCCTGACCGAGGTCTACGGCCCGGCCGCGGTGGCCGTCAAGCGCGACGACTGGGGGCGCGAAAGCCTGTCGGAGCAAGCGCGGCTGAACGGCCGCCAGGGTGTGCGCTATGCGCTGCAGGAGGGCATGACGGTGCTCGATGCGGAAACGATGGCCGAAGTGCCGGCCGACGGCCAGGCCATGGGCGAGATCATGTTCCGCGGCAACATCGTGATGAAGGGCTACCTGAAGAACCCGAAGGCCACCGACAAGGCCTTCGAAGGCGGCTGGTTTCATACCGGCGACCTGGCGGTGTTGGAGAGCGACCGCTACGTGAAGATCAAGGACCGCAGCAAGGACGTCATCATCAGCGGCGGTGAGAACATCAGTTCGATCGAGGTCGAGGACGCGCTCTACCGCCACCCCGCGGTGATGGCCTGCGCGGTGGTGGCCAAGGCAGACCCCAAGTGGGGCGAGTCGCCGGTGGCCTATGTGGAGACCAAGGCCGACGCGCAGGTGACGGCCGCCGAGTTGATCGCCCACTGCAAGAGCCTGCTCGCCGGCTACAAGGTGCCGAAGGAGATCCGCTTCGAGGCCATCCCCAAGACCAGCACCGGCAAGATCCAGAAGTTCCAGCTGCGCGAGCGCGCGAAGAGCGCGTCGGCGATCGAATAGGACGAACAGGAGAGTGGCGATGAACGATGCACCGCTGGTGCTGCCCACGCGCGACGCGCGCGGCGTGGTCACGCTGACGCTGAACCGGCCGCAGGCCTTCAACGCGCTGTCCGAAGGCATGCTCGAGGCGCTGCAGCGCGAACTCGACCGCGTGGCCGCCGACGGCACGGCGCGCGCGGTAGTCATCGCTGCCGCGGGCAAGGCCTTCTGCGCCGGCCACGACCTGAAGGAGATGCGCGCCGACCCCTCGCTGGGCTACTACCAGCGGCTGTTCGCGATGTGCGGGCGCATGATGATGAGCATTCAGAAACTGCCGCAACCGGTGATCGCGCGCGTGCACGGCATCGCCACTGCGGCCGGCTGCCAGCTGGTGGCGATGTGCGACCTGGCGGTGGCCTCGCGCGACGCGCGTTTCGCCGTCAGCGGCATCAACGTCGGGCTGTTCTGCTCGACGCCGAGCGTGGCCCTGAGCCGCAACCTGCAGCGCAAGGCGGCTTTCGAGATGCTGGTCACCGGCGAGTTCATCAGTGCCGACGAGGCGCGCGACAAGGGGCTGGTGAACCGCGTCGCCGATGCCGACAAGCTCGACGACGTGGTCGAGGCGCTGTTGCGCAGCATCGTGGCCAAGCCGCGCGCCAGCATTGCGTTGGGCAAGGCGCTGTTCTATCGCCAGCTGGAAGCCGGCATCGAGGCCGCCTATGCCGACGCCGAGAAGACGATGGCCTGCAACATGATGCAGCCCGCCGCGCTGGAGGGCGTGCAGGCCTTCATCGACAAGCGGCCGCCCGACTGGGATGCCGCCCGCTGAGCCGGCGCCTACCTTCCGGCGGCGGTCTTCCTGGCCGCCGCGCGGGGCGACGGCTTGTCGTCCGTCGGCACCGCGCCGCCCAGGCCTTCGCTCATGCCGATGAGCACGCCGCTGACCATCGCCGCATAGCTGTCCATCAGCGCCTGGGATGCACGCAGGCTGCTGGCGCGGCCCTTGCGCAGCGCATCCTGCGCCTGGCCCATCAGCTGCTCCACCGTCTGCGCCGCCCCGGCGCCGGTGGCCGTGCCTTCGAGCTTCATCGATTTGAGCACCTGCTGCCACGGCCCCTGCAGCGGCGTGCTGACGCCCTGCACGGCCTTGCCGACGCTGCTGAAGAACAGGTCTTCCATCTTTTCCACGCCGTCCAGCGCGGCCTTGATCTGTGTCTCGCGCAGGCCGGCACCCTGGTCCAGCAGCTGCTGCAACGCCTTGCGGTTGGCTTCCACCGCCTTCAGCAGCGCCGCGTCCATGCCGTCGAAGGCCTTGCGCAGCATGGCCTCGACATCGACCGCGCTGGCCGGGTTCTTCTCGGCGCCGGCCGAGGCGGCCTGCGTCACCACCTTGATGACCTTGCGCACGTTGCCCAGCGTCAGTTCGCGGCCCTGCAGCGCCTTCAGCGTGGCGTCGGCGACGGCCTTGCGCAGCTTCTCCCCCTGCTTGGCCGAGGCCTCGGCGAACATGTCGATGAGCGCGTCCTGATCGATGCCTGACTTGATCATGCCTATCTCCTCCTGTTGGGCGGCAAGAGCCGCAGTGCGATTCTGGACCAGATTCAGTTCGGGAAATGACAGGCTGCGACGTGGCCCGGCGCCAGCGCGCGCAGCAGCGGCGCCTCGGTCCTGCACTGCGCCTGCGCGCGCGGGCAGCGCGGGTGGAAGTGGCAGCCGCTGGGTGGGTGGATCGGGCTGGGTACGTCGCCTTCGAGCACGATGCGCTTGCGCGCCACCGTCGGGTCGGGGATCGGCACGGCCGACAACAGTGCTTCGGTGTAGGGATGCTTGGGCTGCGTATAGAGCGCGCGTGAAGGCGCCACCTCGACGATGCGCCCCAGATACATCACCGCCACGCGGTGGCTGATGTGCTCGACCACGCTCAGGTCGTGGGCGATGAAGATGTAGGTCAGATTGAATTGTTCGCGCAGGTCTTCCAGCAGGTTGATCACCTGCGCCTGGATCGACACGTCCAGCGCCGACACCGCCTCGTCGCAGACCACCAGCTTGGGGTTCACCGCCAGCGCGCGCGCGATGCCGATGCGCTGGCGCTGCCCGCCGGAAAATTCGTGCGGATAACGGCGCATGTGGTCGGCCGACAGGCCCACCGTCTCCAGCAGCTGCACCACGCGTTCTTCGATGGCGCGTTGGCCGTCGGCCAGCTTGTGGATCACCAGGCCCTCGCCGACGATCGCCGCCACCGTCATGCGCGGGTTCAGGCTGGCGAAGGGGTCCTGGAAGATGATCTGCATGTCGCGCGCCAGGCCGCGCAGTTCCTGCGGACCCATCGCACCGACGTTGCGACCCTCGAACAGCACCTCGCCGGCGGTGGGTTCGATCAGCCGCAGCACGCAGCGGCCGGTGGTGCTCTTGCCGCAGCCCGATTCGCCGACCACGCCCAGCGTTTCGCCGGCGGCCAGCTCGAAGCTGACGCCGTCCACCGCATGCACGTGGTCGACCACGCGGCGCAGCACGCCGCCGCGGATCGGGAAGTGTTTCTTCAGGCCCTTGACCTGCAGCAGCGGCGTGCTCACTGGACGACCCTCCGCGCAGAGCGCTCCGGGATTCGCGCTTGGGAGCGGCCCGGCGCGCTCATGCAGTTGCCTGCGCTGGCGTGACCTGCCGCACGGTGGCGGCGTGCTCGGCGCCGTGCGTGCGGCAGGCCGCTGCGGCAACGCGCCGACGCCACCCGCGTTCTCCGGCCCCCTTCGCGGGCGAGCGGCTTTGTTCGCGGCCGCGACCTCGTCGCCACCGATCAGGCTTGCTTCCAGCCAGCGTACCGCGAACGGGTCCTGCGCCCACGGGTGGACACCGTCCCACTGCAATGACCGCGCGCTGTGCGCCTCGTTGAACACCGCGTGCGGTGGCAGGGCGGGTGGTTCGGGTTCGCGGGCGCAGGACCCGTTCGCGGTACGCTGGCTTCGTCCCAGCCTGGTCGGTGTTGACGAGGCAACGTCCGCGTACAGAAACCGTTGGCCCGCGATGCGGGCCGGAGAACGCGGGCCCGGACCGCCCGTCACGCTGAGCGGCGGCGCATGGGAGGAGGACCTCGAGCTTCATGCCGCAAGATCCAGGATGCAGGCCACCCGATGGCCAGTCGCCACCTCGCGCAGCGGCGGCGTGGCCTGGCGGCATTCGGCGCGCACGTGCTTGCAGCGCGCGGCGAAGCGGCAGCCTTCGGCCGGGTCGATCAGCTTGGGCACGGTGCCGGGGATGGCTTCCAGCCGCTGCCTGTGAAGCGCGGCCAGGTCGATGCGCGGGATCGAGCGGATCAGCCCCTGCGTGTAGGGGTGGCGCGGATGGGCGAACAGCTCGCGCACGGGGGCCTCTTCCACCACCTTGCCGGCGTACATCACCACCACGCGCTGCGCCACCTCGGCGACCACGCCCATGGCGTGGGTGATCAGCATCACCGCCATGCCCATCTCGTCCTTCAGCCGCTGCAGCAGGTCGAGGATCTGCGCCTGGATGGTCACGTCCAGCGCGGTGGTCGGCTCGTCGGCGATCAGCAGCTGCGGCCGGCAGGCCAGCGCGATGGCGATCATGACGCGCTGGCGCATGCCGCCGGAGAACTGGTGCGGGTAGTCGCGCACGCGCCGCTCGGGCGTGGGGATGCGCACCAGCTTGAGCATTTCCACCGCGCGGTCCATGGCGTCCTTGCGCGACAGGCCTTCGTGCAGGCGCAGGCTTTCGGCGATCTGCTCGCCCACCGTGTACACCGGGTTCAGGCTGGTCATCGGCTCCTGGAAGATGATCGAGATCTCCTTGGCGCGGATCTTCTGCATCGCCTCGGCCGGCAGCGGCACCAGGTCACGACCTTTCCACAGCACCTGGCCGGCGACGATCTTGCCGGGCGGCATGTCGATCAGCTTCATCACCGTCTTGGCGGTGACGCTCTTGCCGCAGCCCGATTCGCCGACCACACCCACGGTCTCGCCGCGGTCGATGCTGATGTCGACGCCGTCGACGGCATGCAGCCAGCCGTCGTCGGTCTTGAAATGGGTCTTCAGACCCTTGATCTCGAGCAAGGCCATCACATAACTCGGCGCGGGTCAAGCGCGTCGCGCAGGCCGTCGCCGATGAAGCTGATCGACAGCACGGTGATGAAGATCGCCAGCCCCGGGAACAGCGACCAGTGCATGGCGATGTCCAGGTAGTCCTTGGCGTCGAAGAGCAGCCGCCCCCAGGTGGGGATGTCGGGCGGGAAGCCCAGGCCGAGGAAGCTCAGCGTGCTTTCCAGGATGATGGCCGCGGCCACGTCGATGGTCGCGGCGACGATCACCGGCCCCAGCGAATTGGGCAGGATGTGCCGCACCACCACGCGCGGCGTGCTCGCGCCGAGCGCGCGCGCGGCCTCGACGAACTCCTTCTCGCGCAGGCTGAAGAACTGCGCGCGCACCACGCGCGCGGCGGGCATCCAGCGGAAGCCGCCGATGACCAGCACGATGAGCACGAAGATGCCGACCTCCGGGCCGACCAGCGCCTTCAGGCCGTCGCGGAAGAAGAAGATCAGCACCAGCAGCATCGGCAGCTGCGGCAGGCTCAGGAACAGGTCGGTGACCCACATCAGCGCGGCATCGACCCAGCCGCGCGAGATGCCGGCAATGGCGCCGACCGCCACGCCGACGACGATGGCCACGAGCATCGACGCCAGCCCCACCGCCAGCGAGATGCGCCCACCGTAGAGCACGCGCGCCAGCAGGTCGCGGCCCAGGTCGTCGGTGCCCAGCGGATGCTTCCACGACGGCGGCGCGAGCCGCGCCTGGAAGTCGATGTCGTTGATGCCGACCTTGTAGACCAGCGGGCCGACCAGCACCGCCAGCACCAGCAGCCCCAGCACCCACAGGCTCCAGTAGGCCAGCCGGTGGCGCTGGAAGCGCCGCCAGGCCTCGGCCCACAGCGAGGCGCTCGCCGGGCGCGTGCCGAGCGGCGCGGGCTCAGTGATAGCTGATGCGCGGGTCGAGCCAGCCATAGACGATGTCGGCCAACAGGTTGAACAGGATCACCAGCGCGCTGAGCACGAAGGTCACGGCCATGATCACCGGCGTGTCGTTGCGCAGGATGGCGTCGATCAGCAGGCTGCCGATGCCGGGGATGCGGAAGATCTGCTCGGTGACGATGGCGCCGCCGAACAGCTGCGGCAGCTGCAGCGCGACCAGCGTGACCACCGGGATCAGCGCGTTGCGCAGCGCGTGCTTGACGATCACGACCTTTTCGCTCAGGCCCTTGGAGCGTGCCGTCGTCACGTAGTCCAGCCGCACCACGTCCAGCACCGACGAGCGCACGTAGCGCATCCAGCTGGCCGCCAGCGCCAGGCCGAGCACCGATACCGGCATCACGCCCTGCTTGAAGTGCTCCCACCACCAGGCCCAGCCGGTGGCCGAGATGTCGGCGCGGAAGACGAAGGGCAGCCAGTCGAGCTTGATCGAGAACAGCAGGATGAACAGCAGCCCGGTGAAGAAGGTCGGCAGCGAGAAGCCGACGAAGGCCAGCGTGCTGGCGATGCGGTCGAACCACGAATAGGGCTTGACGGCGGCGAGCACGCCCACCGGCAGCGCCACCAGCAGCGCCAGGATGATCGAGGAGCCGACGATCGCGATGGTCACCGGCAGGCGCTGCCAGATCAGCGTGTCGACGTCGATGCGGCTGACGAAGGAAAAGCCCCAGTGGCCCTGCAGCATCGAACCGAGCCAGTGCAGGTAGCGCTGCCACACCGGGTCGTCCAGGCCGAGCTGCGCGCGCAGCGCCAGCCGCACTTCGGCCGGCACGTTGGGGTTGGTGGCCAGGTCCTCGAAGGGGTCGCCCGGGGCGAGCGCCAGCACGGTGAACAGGATGAGGCTGATGCCGAGCAGGCTCGGCACCGCGATCATCAGTCGGCGCAGCAGGTAGTGACCCAAAACGAAGTTTCAGCGAAGACTAACTTGTACTCAAGTTATGTCGGAGCTAAGGCCGACCCGGGTGGCCTGTCGTCAGCGAGCCGGGGGTGCGGGGGTCAGGCTTCCTTGAACCAGTGCGCCAGCGCCCACATGTCGTTGTCCCAGCCGGACAGCGGCGCCACCAGCTTCAGCGTGGCCGCCGACGGCCGTGGGCGGAACACCACCGGGATGATGTTGCCGTCCGCGATCACCAGCTCGTTCATCTTGATGAACATCGCCGCGCGCTTGACCGGGTCCATCTCGCCTTGCGCGGCGGTGTGCAGCTTGTCGTACTCGTCGCTGCGCCAGCGCGAGATGTTGCGCTTGGCCCACTTGTTCTCCTTCTGCGAGAGCTCCCAGGAGGTGTACTGCTCCATGAAGGTCTGCGGGTCGGGCTGGGTCATCGTCGTGGTGTACATCTGCATGTCGCACCAGAACTTCTGGTAGGTGTCCGGATTGGCGAAGTCGCCGCCGAAGAACACGGCCGCGGTCACGCTCTTCAGCTCCAGGTCGATGCCGGCCTTGGCGCAGGCGTCCTTGACGATGGCCTGCGTCTTCTGCCGCGGCTGGTTGACGGAGGTCTGGTAGACGAACTTGAGCTTGACGTTGCCCTTGGCGCGGATGCCGTCCGCGCCCTTCTTCCAGCCGGCGGCTTCGAGCACCTGGTTGGCCTTGTCGACATTGAACTCGAACTTGGTGCTCGTGCTGCGGTAGCGCTCGGGGTTGTTCAGGAAATTGGCCGTGGCCACCCCGGTGCGGCCGTAGATGAAGTCCTGCACCGACTTGCGGTCGACCAGCAGGCCCATCGCTTCGCGCACCGCCTTGTCCTGGAAGGCCGGGTGCTTGCTCTTGATGCTGGCGCGCTCGCCCTCGACCTCGTTCCACGGGTCGGTCGGGTTGAGCTGGATGAACTCGATGTTGCCGCCGGCGACGATGTTCACCTTGCCCTTGCCCGAGGCTTCGAGGCGCTTGAGGATCTCGTCCTCGACCTGCAGGTTCCAGGCGTAGTCGTATTCACCGGTCTGCAGCACCGCGCGCGCGGCGCCGATGGCGTCGCCGCCGCCCTTCATCTCGATGGCGTCGAAGTAGGGCCGGTTCGGCAGGTGGTAGTTGGGGTTGAGCGTGCCGCGCACCATGTCGCCCGGCTTGAAGTCGAGGAACTTGTAGGGGCCGGTGCCCACCGGCGCCATGTTCATCGGCGCCTCGCGCGACTTGGCACCCATGTAGGCTGCGAACAGGTGCTTGGGGATCATCATGCCGTTGGTGCCGACGAAGGGCTCGGCCCAGAACGGTGTCGGCTTGGGGAAGGTGACGCGCACCGTGTGGGCATCGACCTTCTCGACCTTGATGTCCTTGTAGACCGAGATCAGCGACGAGGCGGTGGCCGGGTCCTTGATGAACTCCCAGTTGAAGACCACGTCGTCGGCGGTAAAGGGCTGGCCGTCGTGCCAGGTGACGCCCTGCTTGAGCTTCCAGGTGACGACCTTGCCGTCGGCGGAGACGCTGCCGTTCTGCGTCGACGGCAGCTCGGCGGCCAGCACCGGAAACAGGTTGCCGTCGTTGTCCCAGGCCGCCAGCGGCTCGTAGAACATGCGCGAGCCTTCCTGCTCCTTGGTGCCGGTGGCCCATTGCGGGTTCAGGTGCACCGGCCCTTGCCACCACAGCAGCTTGAGGGTGCCGCCGCCGCCTCGCTTGGTGGGTTTGTAGGGCGGCAGCGTGCTCTGTGCCTGGGCCACGCCGGCATGCAGCAGCAGCATCGACGCCATCGGCGCGGTCAGGCCCAGCCCGACCATGTGCTGGATGAAACCGCGGCGCGCAAGCTTGCCCGCCTTGACCTCGTCGATCAGACCTCTCAGTTGACGCTCGTTCATGGAAACACTCCTGGTTTTTGGTCGGCCGCTGTCCGATGGATGCGCAACGACTCCGATCGGAATGCGGGCAAGTAAATCCGAAGCCCTTGCAACAAACCATCCTACTAAACCCTAGACGGCACGACGCGCAGACCCGCGGGCAACCGGTCGACCCATGCAATTTCGGGGCCACCCGAGGCTTCCGATACAGTGGCGACCCGCCGAAGCCCCGCTACGCCATGAATCCCCGCCTGCGCCTGCGCCCGACCATGCTGTCCGACCTGGACTTCGTGATCTCGGTCGAGCTCGACAGCCACAACCTGCCTTTCATCACGCCCTGGGAGCGCACCCAGCACGAGGGCGCGGTGCGCTTCCCGGATTTCCGGCACTTCATCGTCGAGGGCGGGGACGGCTATGCCCCGATCGGCTTCGTCATCCTGCAGGGCTGCCGCAACCCGCAGCGCAGCGTGGAACTCAAGCGCCTGGTGCTTCAGACCAAAGGCCTGGGCTATGGCCGCGCCTGCGTGCGCCTGCTCAAGCAAATGGCCTTCCGCGACCTGAAGGCGCACCGCTTCTGGCTGGACGTGAAGCAGCTGAACACCCGTGCGCTGGCGCTGTATGCCAGCGAGGGTTTTGTCGAGGAAGGGCGGCTGCGCGAGAGCGTGCGCGTGTCGATCGACGGCGCCGACGGCTACGATTCGCTGGTGGTCATGAGCATGCTCGATCGCGAGTACCAGGCCCGACTGGCGCTGAACCAGGAGGGCGACCCTCTGCCTCAAGGAGACATCCGATGATCGCCACGATGATGGACGTGCCGCTGTCGCTGAACCATTTGCTGGATCGCGCCGGCACGATCTTCTCCCGAAACACCATCGTCTCGCGACTGCCCGACAAGTCGCTGCGCCGCCACAGCTATGGCGAGTACTACCGGCGCACGCGCGCGCTGGCTTCGGCGCTGCAGCAGCTGGGTTTGAAAAAAGGCGAGCGCGTGGCCACGCTGTGCTGGAACCACCATGCGCACCTGGAGGCCTATTTCGGCATCCCGGCGGCCGGCGGCGTGATGCACACGCTGAACCTGCGCCTGGCGGCCGAGGAGATCGGCTGGATCGCCGGCAATGCCAAGGACCGCTTCCTCATCGTCGACGACATCCTGCTGCCGCTGTACAAGCAGTTCGCGTCGCTGCATGCCTTCGAGGGTGTGATCGTGTTCCCGTTCTCCGGCGCGCCGGTGCCCGATGAGTTCGCCGACTACGAAAAACTGCTGGCCGGTGCCGACCCGGACGGCTTCGAGTACGCGCCGCATGCCGAGACCGACCCGGTGTCGATGTGCTACACCTCGGGCACCACCGGCCGCGCCAAGGGCGTGGTCTATTCGCACCGCTCCACCGTACTGCACACGCTGGTGGCCAGCCTGGGCGACTACGTCGGCCTGCGCGGCAGCGACGTGGTGCTGCCGGTGACGCCGATGTTCCATGCCAACAGCTGGGGCGTGCCCTATGCGGCGGTGATGACCGGCGCGAAGCTGGTGTTCCCGGGGCCGCACCTGCACCCGGAAGACCTGCTGGACCTGATGCAACTGGAGCCGCCGACGCTGTCGCTGGGCGTGCCCACCATCTGGATGAGCCTGATCCAGCTGTTCGAGCGGGCGCTGACCGAGCAGCCCGGCCGCTGGGCGATGCCCAAGGGCATGCGCTCGCTGGTCGGCGGCGCGGCGGTGCCCGAGGCGCTGATCCGCGCCTTCGACCGCCACGGCGTGTGGCTGCTGCAGGGCTGGGGCATGACCGAGACCTCGCCGGTGGCTTCGGTGTCCTACCCGCGCCACGAACTGGAGGACGCGAGCATGGACGAGCGCTACCGCCGCGCCGCGATGGCCGGCGTGCCGGTGCCGCTGGTGGACTTCCGCATCCGCACCGAGGATGGCCAGGACGCGCCCTGGGACGGCAAGACCATGGGCGAGGTGCAAGTGCGCGGGCCCTACATCACCGGCAGCTACCACGAGGTGCCGGTGGCCGAGGACAAGTTCACTGCCGACGGCTGGCTGCGCACCGGCGACGTGGCGACGATGGACGAGTTGGCCTTCGTGCGCATCACCGACCGCACCAAGGACCTGATCAAGTCCGGCGGCGAGTGGATCAGCTCGGTGGACCTGGAGAACGCGCTGATGGCGCATCCGTCCGTGGCCGAGGCCGCGGTGATCGCGATCCCCGACGAGAAGTGGAGCGAACGTCCGCTGGCCTGCATCGTGCTCAAGCCCGGGCAGGCACTGGACGTGGCCGACATGAGTGCGCACCTGACGAAGCACGGCTTTGCCAAATGGCAGCTGCCCGAGCGTTACGAAGTCATTGCCGCGGTGCCGCGCACCTCGACCGGCAAGTTCTGGAAACTGAAGCTGCGCGAGATGTTCCCGCGCTGAGGGCACATGGATATACAATTTCCTCTGTATATCTAACATGAGAGAGCCGATCATGCAAGTTGCCAGATGGGGTAACAGCTTGGCGATCCGTCTGCCCGCCGCCGTCGTGGAGGTGTTGGGGCTGAAGGAGGGGGACCAGATCGAAGTCACTGTGGCCGGCCGCGAGCGCATCGCGGTGAAACGCTCGCCCAACAATCGCGAGATCCTGGAGCGGCTGCGCAAGTACCGCGGCCTCATCCCCGCGGACTTCAAGTTCGACCGTCTGGAGGAGTACGGAGACCGCGGGTGAGCGGCGGCGCGTTCTTCGACACCAACGTTCCCCTGTATCTGCTTTCCTCCGACATGGGCCGCTGCACGCGGGCCGAGGATCTGCTGGCCGAAGGCGGCACGATCAGCGTGCAGGTGCTGAACGAGTTCGCCGCCGTCGCCCGCCGCAAGCACGCGGCTCCGTGGCCTGCCATCGAAGATTCGCTGGCCGGCTTGAAGCAGGTGTGTCGAGTGGTGCCGCTGACACTGGCAACACACGAGCGGGCCATCGTCATTGCCCGGCGCTTCGGCCTGCATGTCTACGACTCGACGATCATCGCCAGCGCGCTCGAAGCCGGCTGCGCGACGCTGTACACGCAGGATCTGCAGCATGGCCAGAGGCTCGAAGGCCTGACCGTGCTCGACCCTTTCAGATAGCCGATTTCGATGAACCGCGAACCCGACCTGTTCGACCCGCCCGCCGCCGACCCCGACGACGCCATCACGCTGGCCCGGTACGCCGAGCGCGCCTACCTCGAATACGCGCTGAGCGTGGTCAAGGGCCGCGCGCTGCCCGACGTCTGCGACGGGCAGAAGCCGGTGCAGCGCCGCATCCTCTACGCCATGCAGCGCATGGGCCTGGCCTTCGGGGCCGGCGGCGCGCCCAAGCCGGTGAAGAGCGCGCGTGTCGTCGGCGACGTGCTCGGCCGCTTCCACCCGCACAGCGACCAGGCGGCCTACGACGCGCTGGTGCGCATGGCGCAGGGCTTCAGCCAGCGCTACCCGCTGATCGACGGCCAGGGCAACTTCGGCAGCCGCGACGGCGACGGTGCGGCGGCGATGCGCTACACCGAAGCGCGGCTGGCGCCCATCGCCCGGCTGCTGCTGGACGAGATCGACGAAGGCACGGTCGACTTCGTGCCCAACTACGACGGCTCGACGCAGGAGCCCTCACTGCTGCCGGCGCGGCTGCCCTTCGCGCTGCTCAATGGCGCCAGCGGCATCGCCGTCGGCCTGGCGACCGAGATCCCCAGCCACAACCTGCGCGAGGTGGCCGCTGCGGCGGTGGCGCTGATCCGCAACGAGCGCCTGAGCGACGACGAGCTGTTCGCGCTGCTGCCGGCGCCGGACTTCCCCGGCGGCGCGCAGATCATCTCCAGCGCCGCCGACATCCGCGACGCCTATGCGTCGGGCCGCGGCTCGCTGAAGCTGCGCGCGCGCTGGAAGATCGAGGACCTGGCGCGCGGCCAGTGGCAGCTGGTGGTGAACGAGCTGCCGCCGGGCACCAGCGCGCAGAAGGTGCTGGAGGAGATCGAGGAGCTCACCAACCCCAAGCTCAAGGCCGGCAAGAAGGCGCTGTCGCAGGAGCAGGTGCAGCTGAAGGCGGCGGTGCTGGCGGTGCTGGACGCGGTGCGCGACGAATCCGACAAGGACGCGCCGGTGCGCCTGGTGTTCGAGCCGCGCAGCCGCACCGTGGAGCAGGGTGAGCTGATCACCGCGCTGCTGGCCCACACCAGCCTGGAAGGCAGCGTGCCGATCAACCTGACGATGGTCGGGCGCGACGGCCGGCCGACGCAGAAGAGCCTGCGCCAGATGCTGGCCGAGTGGGTCGACTTCCGCCAGGCCACGGTGCAGCGGCGCACGCAGCACCGCCTGGGCCGCGTGCTCGAGCGCATCCACGTGCTCGAAGGCCGGCAGATCGTGCTGCTGAACATCGACGAGGTGATCCGCATCATCCGCCATGCCGACGAGCCGAAGCCGGCGCTGATCGAGCGCTTCAGCTTGAGCGACCGGCAGGCCGAGGACATCCTGGAAATCCGGCTGCGGCAATTGGCGCGGCTGGAGGCGATCCGCATCGAGCAGGAGCTGAAGAACCTGCGCGAGGAGCAGGGCAAGCTGGAGGAGATCCTGGGCAGCGCCACGGCGCTGAAGCGCACGCTGATCAAGGAAATCGAGGCCGACGCCAAGACCCATGGCGATCAGCGTCGCACGCTGGTGCAGGAAGAAAAGCGCGCGGTCGCCGAGATCAAGGTGGTCGACGAAGCGGTGACGGTGGTGGTCAGCCTGAAGGGCTGGGTGCGCGCGCTCAAGGGCCACGAGGTCGACCCGGCCACGCTGGCCTTCAAGGCCGGCGACGGCCTGTACGGCAGCTTCGCCTGCCGCAGCGTCGACCCGCTGCTGGTCTTCGGCAGCGCCGCCGGCGGCAGCGCGCGGGTCTACAGCGTGGCCGTGGCCGCGTTGCCGGGCGGGCGCGGCGACGGCCAGCCGATCACCTCGCTGATCGAGCTGGAGGCCGGCACGCAGCCGGCGCACTACTTCGCCGGCGCCCCCGAGACCATGCTGCTGCTGGCCAACACCGGCGGCTTCGGGTTGCTGGCCAAGGTGGCCGACATGATGGCGCGCAACCGCAGCGGCAAGAGCTTCCTCAGCGTGGACGACGCCCAGCAGGTGCTGCCGCCGGCAGTGGTGGCGGCCGGCCACGGCCAGGTGGCCTGCCTGGCCATGAGCGCGCGGCTGCTGGTTTTTGCGCTGGACGAACTGAAGCACCAGCCCAACGGCGGCCGCGGCCTGACGCTGATGGACGTGGACGCCAAGGACCCGCTGGTGTCGGTGGCCAGCTTCGGCGAGCAGTTGCTGCTGCTGGGCCAGGGCCGCAGCGCCAAGGCCAAGGAGGAGACGCTGCGCGGCGCCGCGCTGGCCGAGCACCTGGGCAAGCGAGCACGCAAGGGGCGCAAGTGCGGCGGCTTCGTCAAGCTGATGCGTGTCGCGGCCGGCTGAGGGCCCCAGGACCGGGCTGCGCCCAGCCCGCCCCCCGCGGGGGATCGAGGCGCCCGGCAAAGCCGGTTGACCCTGAGAGCGTGCACAGGCGCCAACATCTCACGCGGAGTCCATGGCAAAAGGGGTCGATGCCGATTCACAAGCATGGGCCCGCATGCTTAGATAATGCTTGTACCAAGAAGGGCGCACCGACGAGCCTGCCCACCAGGCTGGATGTCGCCCAGGAGACACGAGAGTGCAGCCCACCGATACCAAGAATCCCGCCTACTTTCACAAGGTGGTGGATTGTCAGTGGGCGTGCCCGGCCCACACCCCCGTTCCCGAGTACATCCGTCTGATCGCGCAGGGCCGCTACAGCGACGCCTACATGGTCAACTGGGTGAGCAACGTCTTTCCCGGCATCCTCGGCCGCACCTGTGACCGGCCCTGCGAGCCGGCCTGTCGCCGCGGCCGCGTCGAGGAAGAGAACATGGCCAAGCCCGAGCCGGTGGCCATCTGCCGGCTCAAGCGCGTGGCCGCCGACCACAAGGACGATATCCGCTCGCGGCTGCCCACCGCCGCGCCGCGCAACGGCAAGCGCGTGGCCTGCGTCGGCGCCGGGCCGGCCTCGCTGACCGTGGCGCGCGACCTGGCGCCGCTGGGCTACCACGTCACCGTGTTCGACGGCGAGGCCAAGGCCGGCGGCTTCATGTGGACGCAGATCCCGCGCTTCCGCCTGCCCGAAAGCGTGATCGACGAAGAGACCGGCTACATCACCGACATGCCGCACGTGCAGTTCGTGTCCGGCCAGCGCATCGAGTCGATGAAGGCGCTGCTGGCCGAGGACTACGACGCGGTCTTCGTCGGCTGCGGCGCGCCGCGCGGGCGCGACCTGGACATCCCCGGGCGCAAGGAGGCGGCCGACAGCATCCACATCGGCATCGACTGGCTGGCCTCGGTGTCCTTCCAGCACATCAAGTCGGTGAAGCCGCGGGTCATCGTGCTCGGCGGCGGCAACACCGCGATGGACTGCTGCCGCTCGGCGCGGCGCCTGGGCTCCAGCGACGTCAAGGTCATCGTGCGCAGCGGCTTCGAGGAGATGAAGGCCTCGCCCTGGGAGAAGGAAGATGCGATGCACGAAGGCATCCCGATCATCAACTGCCATGTGCCCAAGGCCTTCGTGCATGAGGGCGGCAAGCTGGTCGGCATGAACTTCGAGATCGTCGAGCCGGTGTATGACGCCAAGGGCCGGCGCAGCCTCAAGCCCACCGGCGAGCCCGAGGTCTTCTTCGCCTGCGACGAGGTGCTGCTGGCGGTGGGCCAGGAGAACGCCTTCCCCTGGATCGAACGCGACGCCGGCATCGACTTCGACGACTGGGGCCTGCCGAAGCTGAACGCCACCACCTTCCAGTCCAGCCGGGCCGAAGTCTTCTTCGGCGGCGACGCGGCCTTCGGGCCGAAGAACATCATCACCGCGGTGGCCCATGGCCACGAGGCGGCGGTGTCGATCGACCGCTTCCTGCAGGGCGAGGACGTGGCCCAGCGCCCGCCGCCGCACACCACGCTGGTGTCGCAGAAGATGGGCATCCACGAGTGGAGCTACGACAACGCAGTGTCCGACGATGCGCGCTTCAAGGTGCCCTGGGCCAAGGCCGAGGCGGCGCTGGCCAGCATCCGCATCGAGGTCGAACTGGGCTTCGATGCGGCCACGGCCTTCAAGGAAACGCAGCGCTGCCTGAACTGCGACGTGCAGACCAACTTCACGCAGAAGCTGTGCATCGAATGCGACGCCTGCGTCGACATCTGCCCGACCGACTGCATCAGCTTCACGAGCAACGGCGAGGAGGCGGATCTGCGCACGCGGCTGAACGCACCGTCGACGAACACGACGCAGGCGCTGTACGTCAGCGGCGAACTGAAGACCGGTCGCGTGATGGTCAAGGACGAGGACGTCTGCCTGCACTGCGGCCTGTGCGCCGAGCGCTGCCCCACCGGGGCCTGGGACATGCAGAAGTTCTTCCTGGAGATGGCGCACGCCGGGCCGGGTTGCCACGATGCACCCGCGCTGCGCGAGGAGGTGACGGCATGAAGCACTTGCACGCCGTCAACGACTTCGTCGTCAAGTTCGCCAACGTCAACGGCTCGGGTTCGGCTTCGGCCAACGAGCTGTTCGCCAAGGCCGTCATCCGCATGGGCGTGCCGGTCAGCCCGCGCAACATCTTCCCCAGCAACATCCAGGGCCTGCCCACCTGGTACGAGGCGCGCATCAGCGACAAGGGCTGGCTGGGCCGGCGCGGCGGCATCGACATGATGGTGGCGATGAACCCGCAGACCTGGGCGCAGGACGTGCGCGAGCTGGAAAGCGGTGGCTACCTGTTCTACGACTCGACGCGGCCGCTGCCGCCCAGCGCCTTCCGCGACGATGTGGTGACCCTCGGCATGCCGATCACCGAGATCTGCAACGCCACCTACGACGACCCGCGCCAGCGCCAGCTGTTCAAGAACATCCTCTATGTCGGCGCACTGGCCCAGCTGCTGGGCATCGACGTCGGCGTCATCGAGGCGCTGTTCGGCGAGCAGTTCCGCGGCAAGGAGCGGCTGCTGGCGTCGAACGTGCGCGCGCTGCACCTGGGGCGCGATTTCGCCGCCGAGCACCTGCAGCACGAGCAAGTGGGCCTGCGCGTCGAAAGGCGCGACCTGGTCGGCGAACGCATCCTCGTCGACGGCAATACCGCCGCGGCGCTGGGCTGCGTGTACGGCGGCGCGACGGTGTGCGCCTGGTACCCGATCACGCCGTCGTCGTCGGTGGCAGAGGCCTTCCAGAAGTACTGTGCCAAGCTGCGCGTCGACAAGGACACAGGCGAACAGCGCTATGCCATCGTGCAGGCCGAGGACGAGATCGCGTCTATCGGCATGGTCACGGGGGCCGGCTGGAATGGCGCGCGTGCCTTCACCGCAACTTCAGGCCCGGGCGTGAGCCTGATGACCGAGTTCATCGGCCTGGCCTACTTCGCCGAGATCCCGGTGACCATCATCAACGTGCAGCGCGGCGGGCCGTCCACCGGCATGCCCACGCGCACGCAGCAGGCCGACATCATCAGCTGCGCCTATGCCTCGCACGGCGATACCAAGCACGTGCTGCTGTTCCCGCAAGACCCGCACGAATGTTTCGAGCACGGCGCCGCCGCGCTCGACCTGGCCGACCGGCTGCAGACGCCCGTGTTCGTGATGACCGACCTGGACATCGGCATGAACCAGCGCCTGTGCGAGCCCTTCGAATGGGACGACGAACGCCGCTTCGACCGCGGCAAGGTGATGAGCGCCGAGGAACTGGAAGCCGGCCGCGACTTCGGCCGCTACAAGGACGTCGACGGCGACGGCATCCCGTGGCGCACGCTGCCCGGAACGCACCCCAGCAAGGGCAGCTACTTCACCCGCGGCACGACGCGCGACGAATACGCGCGCTATTCCGAGACCGGGCCCGACTACCTGCGCAACGTGCAGCGGCTGAACGCCAAGTTCCGCACCGCCGCCACGCTGGTGCCGCAGCCGGTGCCGCGCGCCGCCGAGAAGAAGACGCGCTACGGCGTCATCTACTTCGGCAGCACCAGCCCGGCGATGGACGAAGCGCTGCAAAGCCTGGCGCAGTCAGACATCCACCTCGACGCGCTGCGGCTGCGCGCCTTCCCGTTCCCGGCCAGCGTGCTCGAATTCATTGAGGCGCACGACGAGGTCTTCGTCGTCGAGCAGAACCGCGATGCGCAGATGCGCAGCCTGCTGATCAACGAGCTGGCGGTGGCGCCGAGCCGGCTGTTCGCCGTGCTGCACTACGACGGCACGCCGATCACCGCGCGCTTCATCACCCAGGCCATCACTTGGCACATGGAAGCGCGCGCGGCCGAACTGACGAGGAAGGCAAGAAGCACATGACCTACCTGACCAAACCGCGCATTCACCATCCGACACTGGCCGCCAACAAGGTCGGCTACACGCGGCGCGACTACGAAGGCAAGATCAGCACGCTGTGCGCCGGCTGCGGCCACGACAGCATCAGCGCAGCCATCATCCAGGCCTGCTGGGAACTGGACATCGAGCCGCACCGCGTGGCCAAGCTGTCGGGCATCGGCTGCAGCAGCAAGACGCCCGACTACTTCCTCGGCGCCAGCCACGGCTTCAACACCGTGCACGGGCGCATGCCCAGCGTGCTCACCGGCGCCAACCTGGCCAACCGCGATCTGCTCTACCTGGGCGTATCGGGCGACGGCGATTCCGCCTCCATCGGCCTGGGCCAGTTCGCGCACGCCATGCGGCGCGGTGTGCGCATGGTCTACATCGTCGAGAACAACGGCGTCTACGGCCTGACCAAGGGCCAGTTCTCGGCCACTGCCGACCGTGGTTCGAAGTCCAAGAAGGGCGTACTCAACCCCGATGCGCCGGTCGACCTGATCGGCCTGGCGCTGCAGCTCGGCGCCACCTACGTGGCGCGTGGCTTCTCCGGCGACAAGGCGCAGCTGGTGCCGCTGATCGAAGGCGCGATCCGCCATGGCGGCGCGG
>CAYUPF010000002.1:0-56581 GCA_964446545.1 uncultured Rubrivivax sp. | reverse complement strand
CGGCGGCATTGACGAACAGCGACGGGCTCGCGCCCAGGTGCGCGCGCCAGTCGCCGCGCGCCACCTTGTCGCGGATCAGCGCGTCGCGCGTCGCCGCGTCGGGCACGCGCAGCAGCGCCTCGGCCAGGCACATCAGCGCCACGCCCTCCTGCGAGCTGAGCGCGAACTCCTGCAACAGCCCTTGCACCAACCCAGCGCGGCTGAAGGCCAGCTTGCGCTCGCGCAAGCCGCGCGCAAGCTTCATGGCCAGCGCCTGGGCCGACTCGGCCTGCGCGGGATTCAGCTGTGCTTCCTGCAGCAGGCCCGGCAGCAACTCGGGCTCGGGCCGGCGCGTCAGCGCGGTGATGGCCTCGCGCAGCGGGCCTGGTTGCAGCGGCGGTGTGAAGTCCACAGATGGGGTCACGGCAGGGTCCCGAAGACGAGACCCGATGTTGCCGCCAAAGCGCCTAGGCGTGCTGAGTCAGGGCCGGCACCACTGGCGTTCGCAGGGCACGCCGTCGCCGTCGCCGTCCATCTCGACGCCGGGGCAGTTCTTCAGGAACCAGGTGGCCTCTTCGCAGGAGCGCATCTGCGAGCAGCGCTTGCGGCCGTCGCAGCGGGCGCTGATGGCGGCCGGCGCGGGCGACACCGCCACCGGCGCCAGCTTCGGCGCCGGCGCCACGGCTGCGGCCTGATGGCAAGGACCGTTCAGCCGCCGGAAATCACGCGGCATGACCGCGCCGCCGCCGCGATTGAGGCCGCGGCTCAACGCCCTGGCCATGCGCTCGTCGGCGACGTAGGGGCCGCGGTCGTACTTGTAGCGCGAACTCCAGGCGTGGCCTTCCTGCACCATCAGCTTGTTGATGTTCTGCGTGCCCAGGTACAGCGTGCCCAGCGTGCGGCCATGCATGTCGCGGCCGACGGTCTTGACGCTGACCTGCTGGCCCAGCACCAGTTCGGCCAGCGCCTGCTTCGCTTCGGCGCCCCAGGCCTGGCAGATCTCGGGCGCGTCGATGCCTTGGAGCCGCAGCTCCACCGGCGCGGCCGGCGCCGCCGGCTCCAGCCACAGGCTGTCGCCATCGGTGACGCGCGTGACCTTGCCTTCCAGCCGCGGGGCGGCCTGGCAACCCAGCGCGGCCAGCAGCAGGCCCAGCAACGTGATCCAGACTTTCATCGCGCCGATTCTGCGGCAGCGACAAGCTCAGCGGGCGTGAGCTTTGGCGCGTTCCTTCAAGCCCCGCACACGCACGATCACGTCGACGCCGGCCAGTTGCAGGCCCGCCACCGCATCGGCCAGCCCCTGGATCTGCAGGCGCTCCTGCGGCAGATCCGCCACCTGGCCGGTGTCGATGTCGACCAGATGGTGGTGGGCGGCGGTGTTCGAGTCGTAGACCACCGCGGCACCCCACACCGGCAGCTCGCGCAGCAGGCCACGGCGCACGAACAGCTGCAGCGCCGCATAGACCGTGGCCCGCGACAGCCCCAGGTGGTGGTCGCGGGCCGCGTCCAGCACCTGCTCGGCCGTCATGTGCACCGGCGCGGCGAGCAGCGCCCGTGCCACCGCCATGCGCTGCAAGGTCGGCGCGATGCCGGCGTCGCTCAGCCGCTGCTGCAGGTCGCGGAACCGGCTCGACTCCATGCCTCGCGCTTCACTTGAAGGGGTTCGGCCGCGGCGTGCTGTCGCTCGACGGCGGCAGGATCGGCAGCTGGAAGCTGGGCTGGTCGCCGGTCAGCGTCTTCAGGAAGGCCACGATCTGCGCGTTCTCGTCGGGCGTCAGCTTCTTGCCCAACTGCAGCCGGGCCATCACGTCGACGGCTTCGGTCAGGGTGTTGGCCGCACCGTCGTGGAAGTAGGGATAGGTCAGCTCCACGTTGCGCAGCGTCGGCACCTTGAAGGTGAAGCGGTCGATCTCCTGGCCGGTGACGGCACTGCGGCCTTCGGCCGGGGTGGTCGCCTTGTAGGGCTGCACGATGCCCATCTTGTGGAAGGCATTGCCGCCCACCGCCGGGCCGTTGTGGCAGGCGACGCAGCCGCTTTCCTTGAACAGCTTGTAGCCGGCCAGCTCCTGCGTGCTCAGCGCGTCCTGCTTGCCCAGCAGCCACTGGTCGAAGCGCGAGTTCGGCGTCACCAGCGTCTTCTCGAACTCGGCGATGGCCAGCGTGACCTGGTCGATGTCGATCTTGTCCTGGCCGAAGTTCTGCTTGAACTCGCGCTGGTAGGCCGGGATCGATTCCAGCATGTCGATGGCCAGGATGTGGCTGAAAGCCATCTCGCCGGGGTTGGCGATCGGGCCGCCGGCCTGCGCCTTCAGGTCGGCCGCGCGGCCGTCCCAGAACTGCGCCACGTTGAGGCTGGAGTTCAGCACCGTGGGCGCGTTGATCGGGCCTTGCTGCCACTTGTCGCCGATCGAGGTGGCGATGTTGTCGGTGCCGCCCATCGACAGGTTGTGGCAGGAATTGCAGGAGATGAAGCCCGACTTGGACAGGCGCGGGTCGAAATACAGCTTCTTGCCCAGTTCCACCAGCCCGAGGTTGACCTGCGCCGGCGGCGCGATCGGCTGGATCGGCTCCTGGTTCTGGGCCACGACCAAGCCCGCCGCGGCCAGTGATGCGGCCACCGCCAAAACCAGGGTCGTCTTGCGCGAAAGCATGTCTTCTCCTCGATCCGCCCCTGCATGGGTCGATGCGCGCCGGGACGACGCTTCGGGCATCGGGCGCGCTGGAATGGTTCCAGCCCACGGACCGATTCCAGCGCGACCGGCCCTCATGTGCCCTGATGCAGATCAAGGGCTCCCGGCTCCTGCGCCGCGGTGGCGCGCAAATGCAGCAGGCCTTGATGCAGATCAGGATCGGCCGCGCCGCCGCGCGTGGCGAACCCGGCCGAAGCGTTCGATATTCAGAAGGGCTTGCCCAGGTACAGGTAGACGGCCCGGTTGTCCGGGTTGGCATAACCCAGCCCGAAGTAGGCCACGCCCAATGGCGTGTCCGCCGCGAGGTAGGCGGTGCCCGAATGGAAGAGGTCCTTGTCGTTCATCGGCAGCAGCTGCGGCATGTCGGCGATCTCGTAGGCCAGGCCGCCGTACACGCCTTCGAACAGCGGCAGACGCGCCAGCCGCGCCTGGTACAGTGCGCGGCCGTAGGCGAAGCGCGACCCCAGCAACTGCTGCTGCCGGTAGCCCGACATGTCGAGGAAGCCGCCCAGCCGGAACAGCGCATACACCGGCAGCGATTCCTGGTTGCTGGAGGTACCGCCGCGCAGGCTGAGCTGCAGCGTATGCACGCCGTGCGAGAAGGCGGTGCGCGCCTCGCCGGACACGCGCGTGTAGTCGCTGCTGGCGCCGAGCTGCGTGCGCGACAGCTGCGCGTCCAGCCACAGCAGGTAGCCCGAGCGCGCAAAGCTGACGCTGTCGAGCTGGTCGATACGCACGCTGGCCTGCGCCAGGCCGAGGTCGGCATCGAAGGCCCGGGGAAAGAGGAACACCGGTCCCGAGTTGAGCTCGAAATGGCTCTTGCCGCGGTACAGACCCATGCGGACCTGGCCGTACTGCTTGAAGTTGAGGCCGAGGTCCAGCCCGGCACCGTAGCTGCTTTCGCGGTATTCGGTCAGCAGCACGTTGCCGGTGTAGATGTCCAGCGGCGTGTCGCTGTAGACCAGGCGCGGCTCGACGAAGAAATGCTGGGCCGGCGACAGCGGCTGGTGGAAACGGCTGACCAGGCCGAGGTCGCGGCCGAGCACGAAGTCGTTGCGCCATTCGGCGCCATGGCTGTTGAGCCAGGTCGAGCGCAGCTGGCCGTAGAAGTTGAAGTACGCGTCCTGCCCCAGGTCCGACGACAACGCCAGGCCCAGGCGCAGGTACTGCGGCCCCCAACCCTTCTCGGTGACGTTGACGAGCAGCGTGGTCTCGCCGTCGTAGGCGGTCAGCTGCGGGCGCACGCTCTCGAAATCGCCGGTGCCGTAGATGCGGCGCATGTCCAGATCGATCGTGTCGGTGTCCACCACCTTGCCGGACTCCGTCTGCATGTTCTGCAGGATGACCTCGGCGTTGACACGCTGGTTGCCGGCCACCTCGATGGCGCTGAGCACCTGCGGCAGCGGCGTGGCATCGATGCGCTGGCGCTCGCGCAGCGCCGCGTATTGCTGCGGTGGCAGCGAAAGCGCGCGCAGCCTGGGCGCTGCGGCGCGTGCGGCCGCCTCGCCGATGGGCACCGTCTGCAGCAGGTTGTCGAAATCCGCGGCCGAGAAGTCGCC
The DNA here is from genome assembly GCA_964446545.1 of uncultured Rubrivivax sp. Taxonomy (GTDB): domain Bacteria; phylum Pseudomonadota; class Gammaproteobacteria; order Burkholderiales; family Burkholderiaceae_C; genus Rubrivivax. The sequence continues at coordinate 52,353 of CAYUPF010000002.1, read as the reverse complement.
CAGCGCCGGCTCGATGAGCACGTCCTGCGGACGCAGCTGCTGCAGCGACACGCGCACGTTCTGTTCGGTCAGGATGCCCAGTGTCTGCATCGCCACGCCCTGCAGGCCGCGGATCTGCTCGGGCTTGAGCAGCGGCGTGCCCAGGTTCACGGCGATGATGACCTCGGCGCCCATATCGCGCGCCACGTCGATCGGCAGGTTGCGCACCAGCCCGCCGTCGATCAGCAGCCGCTCGCCCATCTTCATCGGCGCCACCAGCGCCGGCACCGCCATGCTGGCACGCATGGCGGTGGACAGCAGGCCGCTGTCCAGCACCACCATCTGTCCGTCGCCCAGGCTGGTGGCGACGGCGCGGAACGGGATCGGCAGCTGGTCGAAGTGCCGCCCGTCGCGCACCTTGACCAGGCGGCGCAGCTCGGCTTCCAGCGCCACGCCATTGACCACGCCTTTGGGGGTGGTCAGGTCGCCCTGGTTGAAGCCGAACTCGGGCGCGGCCAGCGGCAGCCAGTCGTTGCCCTTGATGCGCATCGGCTCGTCGCCGCGTGGCGGTTTGTCGGTGAACAGCCTCTCGCTGTTCGTTTGCCCGATCTCGTGCAGCATCTGCTGCGTGCCCATGCCCGAGGCATAGGACGCGCCGACGATCGCGCCCATGCTGGTGCCGGCGATGCAGTCCACCGGTACATGCAGCTCCTCCAGCACCTTGAGCACGCCCACGTGCGCTGCACCGCGCGCGCCACCGCCGGACAGCACCAGACAGATGCGTGGGCGCTTGGGGACAGACTGCGCCGAAGTGTCCGCAAGCTGCGCCCGCGCGGCAGCCCAGGGCGCCACCGCAGCCACGCACGCGAGGCCGCAAAGAATCAGGCCTCTGGACATGAAGAGCCGACGGGGAGCCATGGTTGCCGCGCATTCTGCATGCGCACGGTGTGATCGTTCAGGCGCTCACGATCCAGCCTTCCAGCGGGTCGATCACCTGCGGCAGCCCGTAGCCGGGCCGGCCACTGGCCCAGGCCGCCTGCATCAGGCACAACACCGCATCCAGGCGGTCACCGGCGGCGTCCTCGACCAGCTGCTCGTGCAACACCGGCGACAACTTCAGCCGCAGCCCCAGCCGCGTGCGGCCCAGCTCCAGCGCGGCGACGATGTCCTTGCGGGCGATCAGCCGTTCGGCGGTCTGCCGCGCCGCGTCGTCGGCCTTGTAGGAGCGCGTGCCGATCAGCTCGCGCGCCAGCAATCCCGGGTAGCCTTCGAGCGCGACGCGGCTGCGATCGCCATCGTGCAGCCCGGGCAGGTGCAGGCCGGCGTCGACGAGCAGCGGCACGCCGGCATGCAGCATCCAGGCCACCGGCGGGTTGACCCATTTCATCGACGGGCTCGACCCGGCCGGGCGGTCGCAGGCGCGGTGCGCAAACTTCGACCCGGCCGGCCGCGCATCGCAGAAGGCCTTGAACTGCTGGCGGATGTGCTCGCGGCTCAGGCCCTGGTAGTGGCGCAGCAGCGGCAGCCACTGCGCGGGCCAGTGCAGCGCTTCGACCAGCTCGCGCGGCAATCCGAAGGGGAAATCAAAGGCGCCGAGCCAGGGGCCGGGCTCGGCCAGCTGCTCAGCGAAGGCCGCCAGGCTGGGCTGTGCATCGACACGCTCCAGGCGCAGCACCTCGCCGATGCGCTGACCCCGGGCCACGGTGATCGGCTTGCGCCGCGTCGGCGACGAGCTGAAATCGATGCCCCGCAGCGGCATGGAAGAGTTGATCGCCATGCGTGGGCATTGTGGGTGCTGGGCTTACAGTGGCGCCGATGGACGAGAACCCGATCCTGGTCGAAGCCTGGCGCGGCGCCAGCGTCGAATCCGTGCACCGCGGCGCGCTGGCGGTGGTCGATGCCGAGGGCAGCGCCGTGCTGGCGCTGGGCGACACCCAGCGGCCGATCTTTCCGCGCTCGGCCGTCAAGGTGCTGCAGGCGCTGCCGCTGGTGGCCAGCGGCGCGGCCGACGCGCTGCAGCTGAACGATGAAGAACTGGCGCTGGCCTGCGCCTCGCACAATGGCGAGCCGGCGCACGTCGCCACCGCGGCCGGCATGCTGGCCAAGGCCGGCGTGGACGCCAGCGTGCTGGAGTGCGGCACGCACTGGCCCTATCGCGAAGCCTTCCAGCGCGAGATGGCGGCGCGCGGCGAAACACCCGGCGCGCTGCACAACAACTGCTCGGGCAAACACGCCGGCTTCGTCTGCCTGGCCTGCCACCGCGCCGGCACCACGCCGCTGTTCGACTTTGCCAAGGGCTACGTGCGCAGCAGCCACCCGGTGATGCGTGAAGTGACGCAGGCATTGCAGAGCGCCACCGGCTGGGACCTGTCGAAGGCGCCGCAGGGCACCGACGGCTGTTCGATCCCGACCTTCGGCATCCCGCTGCAGCATCTGGCCCACGCCTTCGCGCGCGTCGGCAGCGGCGTCGGCCTGGGCGTGGACGAGGCGCGCGCCGCGCGGCGCCTGCGCGAGGCGGTGGCGAAGGCGCCGTTCATGGTGGCCGGCACCGACCGCTTCGACACGCGGGTCATGCAGCGCCTGGGCGAGCGCGTGTTCTGCAAGGTCGGCGCCGAAGGCGTGTACTGCGCCGCCCTGCCCGCGCGCGGCCTGGGCGTGGCGCTGAAGATCGACGACGGCAACAACGCGCGTGCGGCCGAGGTGGTGATGGCGGCGCTGGTCGAGGCTTTCGTGGCGCTGGACGATGCCGAGGCTCGGTGGATGCGGTCCCTCAGCGACGTGTGCCTGAAGAACTGGAACGGCATCGAGGTCGGCCGCCTGTGCAGCAGTCCATGGCTTCGCGCCAAGGCGCCTGCATGAGCTCCCAGGGGTTCATCTCACGCGGTCAGCCTGCATTCGCGGTGTTCCTCAAACGGATGTGCAGGTCACGCAGCTGCAGTTCATCCACCGCGCTCGGCGCCCCGGTCAACAGGCATTGCGCCCGCTGCGTCTTCGGGAAGGCAATCACGTCGCGCAGCGACTCGGCGCCGGTCATCAGCATCACGAAACGGTCCAGGCCGATGGCAATGCCGCCATGCGGCGGCGCCCCGTACTGCAGCGCGTCGAGCAGAAAGCCGAACTTCGCTTGAGCTTCCTCGGCGCCGATGTTCAGCGCGCGGAACACCTTGCTCTGCACCTCTTCGCGGTGGATACGCACCGAGCCGCCGCCCAGCTCGACGCCGTTGAGCACCACGTCGTAGGCCTTGGCCAGGCAGCGGCCGGGGTCGGTCTGCAGCCAGTCCTCGTGGCCGTCCTTCGGCGCGGTGAAGGGGTGGTGCACCGCGTTCCAGCGACCCGCCGCATCGTCGTGCTCGAACATCGGGAAGTCGACCACCCACAGCGGTTCCCAGTCGCCCTTGAGCAGGCCGTTGGCCTTGCCGAAGTCGCTGTGCCCGATCTTCACGCGCAAGGCGCCGATCGCGTCGTTGACGACCTTGGCCTTGTCGGCGCCGAAGAACAGCAGGTCGCCGCTGGCCGCGCCGGACCGGCGCAGGATTTGCGTCAGCGCCTGGTCATGCAGGTTCTTCACCACCGGTGACTGCAGGCCTTCGCGGCCCTTGTCGATGTCGTTGACCTTGATCCAGGCCAGGCCCTTGGCGCCGTAGATCTTGACGAACTCGGTGTAGGCGTCGATCTCGCTGCGGCTGATCTCGGCGCCGCCCGGCACGCGCAGCGCCACCACGCGACCGTCGGGCTGGCTGGCCGGGCCGGCGAAGACCTTGAACTCCACGTCGCGCATCACGTCGGTGAGCTCGGTCAGCTGCAGCTTGACGCGCAGGTCGGGCTTGTCCGATCCGTACAGGCGCATCGCCTCGGCGTACTTCATCACCGGGAAGGCCGGCAGTTCCACACCGATGGCATGCTGGAAGGTACTGCGGATCATGCCCTCGAACATCGCGCGGATCTCCTCCTCGGTGAGGAAGGAGGTTTCGATGTCGATCTGCGTGAACTCGGGCTGCCGGTCGGCGCGCAGGTCCTCGTCGCGGAAGCACTTGGTGATCTGGTAGTAGCGGTCGAAGCCCGCCACCATCAGCAGCTGCTTGAACAGCTGCGGGCTCTGCGGCAGCGCGAAGAACTGCCCATCGTGCACGCGGCTGGGCACGAGGTAGTCGCGTGCACCCTCCGGCGTGCTGCGCGTCAGCATCGGCGTCTCGATGTCGATGAAGCCGTTGGCATCGAGGAACTTGCGCACCTCCATCGCCACGCGGTAGCGCAGCATCAGGTTGCGCTGCATGCTCGGGCGGCGCAGGTCGAGCACGCGGTGCGTCAGGCGCGTGGTCTCCGACAGGTTCTCGTCGTCGATCTGGAAGGGCGGCGAGATGCTCGGGTTCAGCACTTCCAGTTCCTGGCACAGCACCTCGACCTTGCCGCTGGTGAGATTGGCGTTCTCGGTGCCCGCGGGGCGCGCGCGCACCCTTCCCATCACCTTCAGGCAGAACTCGTTGCGCACGTCCTCGGCGGTGGCGAACATGTCGGCGCGGTCGGGATCGCAGACCACCTGCACCAGGCCTTCGCGGTCGCGCAGATCGATGAAGATCACGCCGCCATGGTCGCGCCGGCGGTGTGCCCAGCCCATCAGGATGACCGTCTGGCCCATCAGCGTTTCGCTGACCAGGCCGCAGTAGGTGGTTCTCATGCCAATTGCTCCACTTGCTTGTTAGTGCGTCGGCCGTCGAAGCTGCCGCGGCGTTGCGGCCGGGCCTTTGGATTCAGCCGCCCGGATGCGGCGCCCGCCGTGCGAGCGGCGTCCGGCTGGGCGGTGCGACCACGCCCATCGAGATGATGTATTTCAAGGCCTCGTCCACGCTCATGTCCAGCGCCACCACATCGGCGCGCGGCATCATCAGGAAAAAGCCCGAGGTCGGGTTGGGTGTGGTCGGCACGTAGACGCTGATGTAGGCGCCGCTCAGGTGATGCGCCACCTCGCCGCCGGGCTTGCCAGTGACGAAGGCGATGGTCCACGAGCCCTGCCGCGGGTACTGCACCAGCACCGCTTCGCGAAAGGCGTTGCCGCTGCTCGAGAACAGCGTGTCCGACACCTGCTTCACCGAGCTGTAGACCGAGCGCACGATCGGGATCTTGTGCAGCAGCCGGCTCCACTGGCGCAACCACCACTGGCCGAAGATGTTGGTGGCGAACACGCCGGTCAGCAGCAACCCAAGACCCATCACCAGCACGCCCAGACCCGGCACATGGCGCAGGCGTTCGATGCTGGCATGCGCCGAGGCCGGCAGCAGCGCCTGCGGCGCCGACAGCAGCCAGGCGAACAGCCCGTCCATCGCGCCCAGCAGCCACGACAGCACCCAGACGGTGATGGCCAGCGGCGTCCAGACCAGCAGACCGGTGAGCAGATACTTCTTCACGCCGCTTCCGATGCGGGCGGGCTCGGCTTCGGCGGCGCAGCAGGCGCTGCTTCGGCAGCTGCCGGTGCCGCGGCCGCATCGGCAGGCTTGGCATCGGGCTTGTCGGCCGCCGCCGGTGTGCTGCCACCGCGGAAATCGGTGGCGTACCAGCCCGAGCCCTTCAACTGGAAGCCCGCGGCGGTGACCTGCTTGGCGAAGCTGGAGGCTCCGCAAGCGGGGCAGGTGCTCAGCACCGGGTCGGAAACCTTCTGCAGCACGTCCTGCCGGTGTCCGCAGGACTCGCACTTGTAGGCGTAGATCGGCATGGTGGGGTCAGTGACGCAAAACCTAGAATTATAGGTTCCGCCGCACTTTTGCTGCAGGGCCGTGGCCCTCGGGAGGGGGCCCTCAAGCCGGCCAGCCGTGCAGCCAGGCGCGCACCAGCAGTACGCCGGCCAGGAAACCCAGGGCGCCGTACAGCAGCGCCTGCAGCAGCCGGTTGGTGCGCCGCTGCTCGCCCAGCAGGGCAACCAGTGCGGCCGATTCCGCAGCCGATTGCGCCGGTGCCTGCAATGCCTGGTGCAGCAGCCGCGGCAGCTCGGGCAGCAGCTGCGCATAACGCGGCGCCTCGTTCTTCAGGCGATCGACCAGACCCTGCCAGCCGACCTGCTGGTTCATCCAGCGTTCGAGGAAGGGTTTGGCCGTGCTCCACAGGTCCAGTTCGGGGTCGAGCTGGCGCCCCAGGCCTTCGATGTTGAGCAGCGTCTTCTGCAGCAGCACCAGCTGCGGCTGGATCTCGACGTTGAAGCGGCGCGAAGTCTGGAACAGCCGCATCAGCACCTGGCCGAGCGAGATGTCCTTCAGCGGCCGGTCGAAGTGCGGCTCGCACACGGCACGGATGGCGTTCTCCAGCGCATCGACCCGCGTCGTCGGCGGCACCCAGCCCGACTCGACATGCAGCTCGGCCACGCGCTTGTAGTCGCGGCGGAAGAAGGCGATGAAGTTCTGCGCCAGGTATTCCTTGTCCCACTCGGTGAGCGTGCCGATGATGCCGAAGTCGAGCGCGATGTAACGCCCGAAGGTGGCCGGCTCGGTGCTGACCTGGATGTTGCCGGGGTGCATGTCGGCGTGGAAATAGCCGTCGCGGAACACCTGCGTGAAGAAGATGGTCACGCCGTCGCGCGCCAGCTTCTGCAGGTCCACGCCCGCATCGCGCAGCCGCTGCGTCTGGCTGATCGGGATGCCGTACATGCGCTCCATGACGATGACCGTCGACGTGCACAGGTCCCAGATCATCTCCGGCACCATCACCAGGTTCAGGCCCTGCATGTTGCGCCGCAGTTGCGCGGCATTGGCAGCCTCGCGCACCAGGTCCAGCTCGTCGTGCAGATAGACGTCGAACTCGGCCACCACCTCGCGCGGCTTCAGGCGCTTGCCGTCGACGCTGAGGCGTTCGACCCAGCGCGCCAGCGTGTGCAGCAAGGTCAGGTCGTCGTCGATCACCGCCAGCATGCCCGGACGCAGCACCTTGACCGCGACTTCGCGGCCGTCCTTCATGGTCGCGAAGTGCACCTGCGCGATCGAGGCGCTGGCCACCGGCTCGGCGTCGAAGCTGGCGAAGAGCGCGCTGGTGCTGCGTCCGAAGGCCTTCTCCACCAAGGCCGCCGCCTGTGCCGCGGAAATCGGCGGCACGCGGTCCTGCAGCTTGGCCAGTTCGTCGGCGACGTCCAGCGGCAACAGGTCGCGGCGCGTCGACAGCACCTGGCCGAACTTGACGAAGATCGGCCCCAGCTTTTCGAGCGCCAGGCGCAGGCGCACGGCGCGCGGCTGGTCGAAGCGCCGGCCCAGCGTGACCGCCCACGACAGCGCACGCACCCAGCGCTGGCGGAAGCCCGACAGTGCCAGTTCGTCGAGGCCGTAGCGCAGCACGATGTACACGATGTACACCAGCCGCAGGAAACGTCTCATGGCGGCGGCGGGGTGCGCGGCATCAGACCCGATGCGCCCTGCAGCGCCGAGCGCAGGCCGCGCGCCAGCGCCGAGCCGAGGCGATGCAGCGGGTAGGCGACCGTGGGGCCGAACAGGCGCTCCATGTCCGCGGCCACGTCCCAGCGCAGGTTCTGCAGCAGCCAGTTCACGTCGCCGGCCAGCTGGGCGTCGCCGTCGATCGCGACTGCCGGCTTGTCGCCGGCCATGGCGCGGGCCATCAGCAGCAGCGGGTTGCCGGCATCGACCCGGACCATCAGGTCGGCATCGACATCGGAAGATGTGCCGCCGCACCATTCGAGCATGCCGGCGGGCGTGACCCTGAAGGCCAGCGTCGGCGGCGCCGGCAGCAGCGCAGGCCAGCCCTGCATCTGCAGCTGGATGACCCGTTGCGCGTGCGCTTGCAGACGCTGCGTGGCCGCGGGCTCCGAACCCAGCACGTGATTGACGACGAGGACGAGCCGCTCCATCAGGGCCGGCGCGAGCATGGCATTCAAACTGTGCAGCATTGCCCGATTGTAGGGACGCTGTCCCCGCAGCCGCGCGACGCCTTTGCACGGTGGCCATGTGCAGTTGGGGGACAATTCTCCGCAGGCGCCGGATTCCAGACGGCGCGCAAAGCCCAGCGCACTCTTTCATGTCCGCACCAGATCCCCACAGTCCGACATCGAACGCTAGCGCCTGCAGCACTGCCGCCGCCGGAGCCCGAAGGCTCTGCGTATGAAGCGTCGCACCGTCCTGCTCACCGGAGCGACCGGATACATTGCATCGCATACTTGGCTGTCCCTTCTGACCGCCGGATATGCGGTGGTGGGCGTGGACGACTTCTCCAACAGCTCGCCATCGGTACTGAAGCGTGTCGAGCAGCTGACGGGCGGCAAGCCGGTGTTCGAGCGCGCCGATGTCTGCGACAACGCGGCGCTCCACCGGCTCTTGCGGGAGCATCGGCCCGATGCCGTGGTCCACTTCGCAGCTCACAAGGCCGTCGCTGAATCGGTGGCCACGCCGCTCAGCTACTACAGCAACAATCTCGGCGCGCTGTTCAGCGTCTGCCAAGCCATGCAGGCAGGCGGTTGTCAGCGCATCGTCTTCAGCTCGAGCGCGACCGTCTACGGGGTTCCCGATCACCTGCCGATCACCGAGGACGCGCCCCTGTCCGCCACCAACCCCTATGGCCAGACCAAGCTCATGGGCGAAACCGTGCTGCGCGACCTGATGGCCAGCGACGCGCGCTGGAGGGTCGCCACCTTGCGCTACTTCAATCCGGTGGGCGCCCACGAGAGTGGCCTGATCGGCGAGGACCCGCGCGGCACGCCCAACAACCTGATGCCCTATGTGGCGCAGGTGGCCGTAGGACGGCGCACACACCTGCAGGTCTACGGCAACGACTACGACACCGCCGACGGCACCGGCGTGCGCGACTACATCCACGTCTGTGATCTGGCCGAAGGCCACGTGGCGGCGCTGCAGTACCTGTTCGATGCGGACCGGTCGCTGACCGTCAATCTCGGCACCGGCCGGGGCTACAGCGTGCTCGACGTGGTGCGCGCCTATGCACGGGCCAGCGGGCGCGACATTCCTCATGTCGTCGTGCCGCGGCGGCCGGGCGACGTGGCTGCGTGTTATGCGGACCCGTCACGCGCCGCCCAGCTGCTGGGCTGGCGCGCACGGCTCGGACTGGACCGCATGTGCGTCGACAGCTGGCGCTGGCAGCGCATGAATCCGCAGGGCTTCGACACGCCGTCGCCGGCCTGAGCTCAAGTTACTTCCCTATGAGAGATACCCCGATGAGCGCCATCGATCTGCAGCCCGTCGTCATCGCCGGCGGTAGCGGCACGCGGCTGTGGCCGCTGTCGCGTGCCACCTATCCGAAGCAATTCCTGGCGCTGCACGGCAAGCTGAGCCTGTTCCAGCAAGCGGCGCAGCGCCTGCACTCACTGGCCGCCGCCGACATCCAGGTCGGCGGCCTGTGTGTCGTCGGCAACGAAGACCATCGATTCCTGGTGCTGGATCAGTTGGCCGGTCTGCGCCTGCCGCCGGCGACACTGCTGCTGGAACCCGCAGGACGCAACACCGCACCGGCAATGACGCTGGCCGCGCTGCAGGCCACGCAGCAAGGCCGTGACCCGGTGCTGGTGGTGACGCCCGCCGACCAGAGCATCGGCGACGAGGCTGCCTTCACCGCGGCGCTGCAGCGTGCCGTGCGTGCCGCCTCGGGCGAGGCCTTCGTGATCCTCGGCGTAGCGCCCGACCGGCCGGAAACCGGCTACGGCTACATCCGCTGCGAGCGCAGCCCGCAGGGCGAGATGAAGGTCGCACGCTTCGTCGAAAAGCCCGACGCGGCCACCGCCCAGCGTTATCTCGACGAAGGTGGCTACTACTGGAACAGCGGCATGTTCGTGGTACGCGCCTCGTTGTGGCTGAAGGCGTTGGGCCAGTTCCGACCCGACATCCTGGCCGCCACGCGCTTGGCCTGGGAGGGCCGCAGCGTCGACGCCAGCTTCGTGCGCCCCGACAAGGCACTGTTCGCGGCCATCCCGAGCGAGTCGGTCGACTACGCCGTGATGGAACAGTGCCCGGCCGCGGCCGAGTTCGACATCCGCATGGTGCCGCTGACGGCGGCCTGGTCCGACCTCGGTGCCTGGGATGCCGTCTGGCAGGTGAGCCCCAAGGATGCGGCCGGCAACGCCACCCAGGGCGATGCGCTGCTGAGCGACTGCCGGGACACGATGGTGCATGCCACCAGCCGCCTGGTCGGCGTCATCGGCCTGCAGGATGTGGTCGTCGTCGAGACACCCGATGCGGTGCTGGTGGCGGACCGTTCGCGCAGCCAGGAAGTGAAGATCATCGTCGGCGAGCTGCAGCGCGCCGAGCGCAGCGAGCACACCTTGCATCGGCAGGTGCATCGGCCCTGGGGCTGGTACGACAGCATCGACTCGGGAGCGCGCTTCCAGGTCAAGCGCATCATGGTCAAGCCCGGCGCGTCCTTGAGCCTGCAGAAGCATCACCATCGTGCCGAACACTGGATCGTCGTCTCCGGCACGGCCGAGGTCACCAACGGCGATCAGGTGATGCTGCTCGGCGAGAACCAGAGCACCTACATCCCGCTGGGCCAGGTGCACCGCCTGGCCAACCCCGGCAAGGTGCCGCTGGAGATCATCGAGGTGCAGTCCGGCAGCTACCTGGGCGAGGACGACATCGTCCGTTTCGAAGACCACTACGGCCGCGGCTGAACACAGCATGATCCTCGTCACCGGCGGCGCCGGCTTCATCGGCAGCAACTTCGTCCTGGACTGGCTGGCGCACGGCGACGAGCCGGTGCTCAATCTGGACGCGCTGACCTATGCCGGCAACATGGAGAACTTGGCCGCGTTCGAGGGTGATGCGCGGCATGTGTTCGTGCATGGCGACATCTGCGACCGTGCGCTGCTCGACCGGCTGCTGGCCGAATACCGGCCGCGCGCCGTGCTGCATTTCGCTGCAGAAAGCCATGTCGACCGCAGCATCCACGGCCCGGCGGCCTTCGTGCGCACCAACGTCGAAGGCAGCTTCACGTTGCTGGAGGCGGCCCGCGCCTACTGGAGCGGCCTGCCGCCGACCGAACGCGAGGCCTTCCGTTTCCACCACGTGTCCACCGACGAGGTCTACGGCAGCCTCGGGCCCGAGGATCCGGCCTTCACCGAGACCCACCCCTACCAGCCGAACAGCCCGTACTCGGCCAGCAAGGCGGCCAGCGACCACCTGGTGCGCGCCTGGTTCCACACCTACGGGCTGCCGGTGCTGACCACCAACTGCTCCAACAACTACGGCCCCTTCCACTTTCCGGAGAAGCTGATCCCGCTGATGATCGTCAACGCGCTGGCGGCCAAGCCGCTGCCGATCTACGGCGACGGGCTGAACGTGCGCGACTGGCTCTATGTCAAGGATCATTGCAGCGCCATCCGCGCTGTGCTGGCAAAGGGGCGACCCGGCGAGGTCTACAACATCGGCGGCTGGAACGAACGCACCAACCGGCAGATCGTCGACACGGTCTGTGCGTTGCTCGACGAACTGCGTCCCGACCCGGCCGGTGCGTACCGGCGGCTGATCCGCTTCGTCACCGATCGCCCCGGCCACGACCGGCGCTACGCGATCGACGCGCGCAAGATCGAGCGCGAACTGGGCTGGCGCCCGGCCGAGACCTTCGAGACCGGCATCCGCAAGACGGTGCAGTGGGTCCTGGACAACGAGGGCTGGGTGCGGCGCGTGCAGAGCGGCGCCTACCGCGACTGGCTGGCACGACACTACGGCGCGGGCACGACCGCGCAACCATGAGGACACCCGCATGAAAATCACCGTGATCGGCACCGGCTACGTCGGCCTGGTTTCCGGCGCCTGCCTGGCCGAGATGGGCAACCATGTCGTCTGCCTGGACGTCGATGCCGCGAAGATCGCGCTGCTCGAAGCCGGCGGCATCCCGATCCACGAGCCCGGGCTGGACCACATCGTCGCGCACAACGTGGCCGCCGGGCGCTTGAGCTTCACCACCGACGTCGAACGCGCCGTGGCCCATGGCACGCTGCAGTTCATCGCCGTGGGCACGCCGCCCGACGAGGACGGCTCGGCCGACCTGCAGTATGTGCTGGCGGCAGCGCGCAACATCGGCCGCCACATGAGCGACTACAAGGTGGTGATCGACAAGAGCACCGTGCCGGTGGGCACCGCCGACCAGGTGCGCGCCGCCATCGCCGAGGCGCTGGCGCAGCGCGGCGCGGCGATCGACTACTCGGTGGTGTCGAACCCCGAGTTCCTCAAGGAAGGCGCGGCGGTCGACGACTTCATGCGGCCCGACCGCATCATCGTCGGCGCCGACGACGCGCAGGCCATCCGGCTGATGCGCGAGCTCTACGCGCCCTTCCAGCGCAACCACGACAAGCTGGTGGTGATGGACGTGCGCTCGGCCGAGCTTACCAAATACGCCGCCAACGCCATGCTGGCCACGCGCATCTCCTTCATGAACGAGATGGCGCTGCTGGCCGAACGCGTCGGCGCCGACATCGAGCAGGTGCGGCTGGGCATCGGCAGCGACCCGCGCATCGGCTTCGGCTTCCTCTATGCCGGCTGCGGCTACGGCGGGTCCTGCTTTCCCAAGGACGTGAAGGCGCTGATCCACACCGCCGAGCAATCCGGCCGGGCCCTGCAGGTGCTGCGCGCGGTGGAAGACGCCAACGAGGCGCAGAAGCGCGTGCTGACCGAGAAGATCGTGCGGCGCTTCGGCGATGACCTGTCGGGCCGCTGCTTCGCGCTGTGGGGCCTGGCCTTCAAGCCCAACACCGACGACATGCGCGAGGCGCCGAGCCGCGTGCTGATCGCCGAGCTGCTGGCGCGCGGCGCCCGCGTGCAGGCCTACGACCCGGTCGCCATGACCGAAGCGCGGCGTGTGCTGCCTGTGTCGCCATCGCTGGCTTTCGCGGCCAGCGCCACCGACACCTTGCAGGACGCCGATGCGCTGGTCATCGTCACCGAGTGGAAGGAATTCCGCAGCCCCGACTTCGAGCGCATCCGTACGACCCTGCGCCAACCCGTGATCTTCGACGGGCGCAACATGTTCTCGCCGCCGGTGGTGCGCTCCTCGGGCATCGAATACCACGCCATCGGCCGGCTCGACGCCAGCGCGTAGGCGCCGGTGCGCCGCGCTATGCTGGGCGGCATGAAGATTCCGCAGTCGGTGCTGGTGATCATCCATACGCCGCAGCGCCAGGTGCTGCTCATCGAACGCGCCGACAAGCCCGGCTTCTGGCAGAGCGTCACCGGTTCCAAGGACCGTCTGGACGAGCCCTTGGAAGACACCTGCGTGCGCGAGGTCGAGGAAGAAACCGGCATCGCCATCGGCAGCACCGCCGCACCGCGTGTGGCCTTGCGCGACTGGGGGCTGCGCAACGTCTACGAGATCTACCCGGTGTGGCGCCACCGCTATGCCCCCGGCGTGACGCACAACACCGAGCATGTCTTCGGCCTCACCGTCGCCCCTGGCACGCCGGTGCGGCTGAATCCGCGCGAGCATCTGCGCTTCGCCTGGCACCCGTGGCGCGAGGCGGCCGACCGCTGCTTCTCGCCCAGCAACGCCGAAGCCATCCTGCAGCTGCCGCGCTTCCTGCCAGCGCCGACGCCATGAATCCCTACACCTCGCCCGGTTTCGCCGCATCCACGCAATTCGATCTGGGCACGCTGCGCGTGGCTACCTACAACATCCACAAGGGCGTGCGCGGCGTCGGGCCGCGCAAGCGGCTGGAGATCCACAACCTGGGCCTGGGTGTCGAAGCGCTGGATGCCGACCTGGTGTTCCTGCAGGAGGTGCGCCTGTTCAACCACCGCGATGCGCGCCAGTTCGAGCGCACCTGGTTCGGCTGGCCCGACGGCGGCCAGGCGGACTTTCTCGCGCCCGAAGGCTACGACGTCGCCTACCGCACCAACGCCATCACGCGCCACGGCGAGCATGGCAACGCGCTGCTGTCGCGCTGGCCGCTGGGCGACATCGGCCACCACGACGTCAGCGACCACCGCTTCGAGCAGCGTGGCCTGCTGCATGTGCCGGTGCGCTGGAACGACCAGCGGCTGCACGCGGTGGTGGTGCACTTCGGCCTGGCACATCGCGGCCGCGTGCGCCAGGTGCAGCGCCTGGCGGACTTCCTGGCCTTGCACGTGCCGGCCGACGAGTTGCTGGTCGTTGCCGGCGACTTCAACGACTGGGGCGAGAAGCTCGATGCGCCGATGCGCGAGCTCGGCCTGACGCGAGCCGGTTCGCTGATGGACCAGGCCGCGCAGCGGCTGACCTTCCCGTCGCGCGTGCCGGTCTTCGCCATGGACCGCATCTACACCCGCGGGCTGGTGTGCCGCACCACCGCCGTGCCGCGCGGCACCGCCTGGGCGCGCATGTCGGACCACCTGCCGCTGCTCGCCGAGCTGGAGCGGCCCTAGGTGCCCGAAGGCGGCGCCGCCTTCGTCGGCGACAACAGGGTCGAACTGCTGCAAGGCGGCGACGAGCTGTTCCCCGCCATGCAGCGCGCCATGGCTGCCGCGCAACGGCAGGTCTGGCTGGCCAGCTACATTTTCCACGACGACGACGAGGCCGGCCAGACCATGGTCGAGGCCCTGTGCGCGGCGGCGCGGCGTGGCATCGAGGTGCACGTGGTGGTCGACGGCTTCGGCTCGATGGCGTCGATAGCGGCGCTGCGGCGCTGGCTGACCGCCAACGGCGTGCAGCTGGACGTGTTCCGGCCGCTCGACCGCTGGTCGGCCTGGCTGCAGCCCGCGCAGCTGCGGCGGCTGCATCACAAGCTGTGCGTGGTCGACGACGCAGTGGCCTTCGTCGGCGGCATCAACATCCTCGACGACCGCAACGACCTGAACCATGGCCGCAGCGAACGGCCGCGGCTGGATTTTGCCATCGAGCTGCGCGGCCCGGTGGTGCCGCAGGTGCAGCACCTGGTGCAATCACTGGTGGCGCGCGCGCGGCTGGGCCACGAATGGCGCAGCGAAGTCGGCGCGCTGGCGCGCAGCCGCCGGCCGGTGGCCGACACGTTGCAGCTGCTGCGCGAGCTGCGCCACAGTCCGCCGTCGGGCTCGCTGCCGGCGCACACGCTGCGGCCGGTGCGCGTGGCCTTCGTGGTGCGCGACAACCTGAGCGGGCGGCGCGCCATCGAACGCCGTTACATCGAAGCCGTGCGCACCGCGCGCCGCAGCGTCGACATCGCCTGCCCGTACTTCTATCCGCGCCGCGCCTTCAGGCGCAGCCTGCTCGCGGCCGCCAAGCGCGGTGTGCGCGTGCGTCTTCTGATGCAGGGCAAGGTGGACTATCCGCTGGCGGCGTTGGCGGCGCGCGTGCTCTACGACGAGCTGCTGTCGCAGGGCGTGCGCATCTACGAATACACGCCCGCCTTCCTGCATGCCAAGGTGGCGGTGGTCGACGATGACTGGGCCACGGTGGGCAGCTCCAACATCGACCCGCTGTCGCTGCTGCTCAACCTGGAAGCCAATGCGGTGGTGCTGGATGAGGCCTTTGCGCAGCTGGTGCGCCTGCGGCTGGACCAGGCCATCGCCGCCTCGCAGGAGGTCAAGGCCGCGCCGCTGCGCGAGGGCTGGCGGCGCTGGGCGTCGCGCGGCTTGATTGCCTGGTGTGCACATCTCTACCTGCGCGTGGCCGGCATCACGGGAAGGTATTGACGCCGGAGAACAGGCAACGAAGCCCTGCCTACGCGTGCAAGGCGGCCAGCGGGTCCTCGCCGAAACGGTTCGGCCCGGGCGTGCCGCGCAGAAAGCCGTTGTCGATCAGCGCCCACAGCCAGCCGATCACTGGCAGCAGGTTCAGCAGCACCCACCCGCCCGACTTGTTGCGGTCGTGCCAGCGTTTCACCGACACCGCCAGCGCCGGCCAGACGAGCAGCAGGTTGACGATGAGCTCGGCATGGCGCGAGGGCACGCGCGCGATGCCCAGCAGCGCATGGCCCAACAGCGCCAGCCCGCCCAGCGTCAGCACGCCGTACAGCCAGAACTGCCGGCGCGACACTCGACCCCGCAGGCCGAAGAACATGCGCAGCGGCGGCATCGGCTCGGCAAAGGGGTTGGCGGCGGGGCTGGCGGTGTTCACGGCGGCTTGTCCTGCGCCCAGTATTCCATGCCGCCGCGCCGCGCCATGTCACACTCCACGCGGTGATCGAAGGAGATGTGGCGCATGAAGATCCTAGTCCCGGTCGATGGTTCGGCCGCCTCGCTCGAAGCGGTGCGCCAGGCACTGCGCATGGTTCAGGACGGCCTGCGTGCCAGCCTGGTGCTGGCCAACGTGCAGGAGCCGGCCACGCTGTACGAAATGCTGCTCGCGCACGACCCCGAGGTCATCGACAAGGTCAGCGCCGAGGCCGGGTTGAACCTGCTCGAGCCGGCGCGCACGCTGGTGCGCGAGGCCGGCGTGGAACACGAGATCGAGGTCGCCGCGGGCGACCCGGCGCACACGCTGATCGACATCCTCGAGAACTTCGGCTGCGACATGGTGGTGATGGGCGCGCGCGGCCTGGGCACGCTGCGCAGCGCGATGCTCGGTTCGGTGTCGCACGAGGTGCTGCATGCCGCGCAGGTGCCGGTGCTCATCGTCAAGCAGCCACTGCCGCCCGAGACCGAAGCCGCCGCCGACGCCGACGCCGACGCATAGTTCATCGACGACGCGCCTGCTGCGCCTGCTGCGCATTCGCGGCGACGAGCCGCGGCGCGAGGCCGACTCGCTGGCGCGGCGTCAGGCGATGCTCGCTTAGCATCGGCGCCCATGGTCTTGACCGGCGTCACCGTCTTCCTCAGTGCCTTCCTGCTGTTCCTGGTGCAGCCGATCATCGCCAAGCTGATCCTGCCGCGCTTCGGCGGCAGCGTCGCGGTATGGGCCACCTGCTTGGTGTTCTTCCAGGCGGCGCTGCTGCTCGGTTATGCCTTCGCGCACCACCTGGTGCAGCGCGACCGCAGCCGCGCTGTCAAGTTCACGCACATCGGGCTGCTGCTGGGCAGCCTGATACTGCTGCCGATCGTGCCGGTGACGCCCTGGCCCGGCTCTCAGGCCTGGGGGCCCGGCATGCAGATCCTCGGGCTGCTGCTGCTGACCATCGGCCTGCCCTTCACCTTGCTGGCCATGACCAGCCCGCTGCTGCAGGCCTGGCGCGCCGGCGCCAGCACGCAGGGCAACCCGTACCGCTTGTTCGCGGTGTCGAATCTGGCCTCGCTGGCCGCGCTGCTGGCCTATCCCTGGCTGATCGAACCCTGGCTGCACACCGCCTCGCAGGCCATCGCCTGGTCGATGGCCTATGCCGTCTACGTGCTGGCGCTGTGCGCCATCAGCCTGCGCCGGCGCGGCCATGCGGGTGCGTCGGCCGCTGCCGCGGCGCCGGCCGACGACCCCGCGCCCGGCGCCGCGCGCACGCTCGGCTGGTTTGCGATGGCGGCGCTGGGCAGCTATGCGCTGGTGGGCTTCACCAACCACCTGACGCAGAACATCCCCTCGTTCCCGATGATGTGGGTGCTGCCGCTGGTCATCTACCTGCTCAGCTTCACGCTGTGCTTCGATGCCGACCGCTGGTACCCGCCGCGCGCCTACCGCGCCGCCACGCTGCTGGCGCTGGTGGCGATGTGCGCGCTGCTGCTGCTGACGCGGCAGGTCAAGGGCATCGGCTGGCACATCGGCACCTTCCTGCTCGGGCTGTTCGTGGTGTGCATGTACTGCCACGGCGAGCTGGCGCGCAGCCGGCCCACGCCTTCGCGGCTGACGCAGTTCTACCTGGCGGTGTCGGCGGGCGGCGTGGCCGGCGGTGCGCTGGTGGCGCTGGGCGCACCGGCGCTGCTGCGCGGCTACTTCGAGGTCGAGATCGGCTTGGTGCTGCTGGCCGCCGCGCTGCTGTGGCGCTCGTGGGGCCAGGGCCGGCCGTGGCGGGCTGCAACCGGCCTGGTGCTGCTGGGCACCGTGACCACGACCGCGATGCGCGTGCACGACGCACTCGACGAAGTCAGCTTCATCAGCCGCAACTTCTACGGCGTGCTGCGCGTGCGCGAATACGGCCGCGACAAGCCCGACTCGCACGAGCGCGTGCTCATTCACGGCAGCATCATGCACGGCCAGCAGTTCCTGGCACCGCAGTTCAGACAGCGGCCGACCAGCTACTACGCCGCCCATTCGGGCGTGGGCCGCCTGCTCACCGCACTGGCCGACCGGCCGATCGAGGTCGGCGCCGTGGGGCTGGGTGCAGGCACCATCTCCGCCTATGGCAAGGCGGGCGACCGCTACCGCTTCTACGAGATCGACGAGGCCATCGTCAGCGCCGCGCACGAGTACTTCACGTTCGTCGGCGATTCGGCCGCCGAGATCGACATCGCCGTCGGCGACGGCCGGCTGCTGCTGCAGGCCGACGCCGACAGGCGCTTCGACGTGCTGGTGGTCGATGCCTTCTCCGGCGATTCGATTCCGGTACACCTGCTCACGCGCGAGGCGGTCGAGCTTTATCGCCAGCGCATCAAGCCCGGCGGCGTGATTGCGCTGCACATCAGCAACAACCATCTGGATCTGCGGCCCGTGGTGGCCAGCATCGCTGCCGAACTGGGCATGGAATCGGCGCACGTCGCCGACGCCGGCGTCGAAGGCGACCCCAGCACCTCGGTGTCGGACTGGGTGCTGCTGGCCAACGACCGCACAGTGCTGGATTTGCCCTTGATCGCCGAAGCCGCGACAGCGCTGGCGCCACCCAGCGGCGCGCGCACCTGGACCGACGACTACAGCAACATCCTGCAGGTGCTGTCCTTCGGCCGGTCGGCCAAGAGCCCCTGAGCCCAGCTGCTCAGTCCGAACGCGCCCGGCGCAGGCGCCGCCGCCGCTTCGTCTGCACGCCCAGCGTCCAGGCGATGTACACCAGCGCCCAGGCGCCGACGCCGCCGATCACCGCGAATACCGACAGCCCCAGCATCAGCGGCTTGCCGATGGACTGCAGCTTCTCGAACCAGCCGGCCTGGACGACGGGCAGCAGTTCGTCGACCTCCTCGAGCGCCTGCACGGCCTCGGGCACGACCGCCTCGCCGAGCAGCGCCGCACCGGCCTGGTAGGCGAGCAGGCCGATCGGCGCGTAGGTCAGCGGGTTGGACACCAGCGTGGCGAAGGCGGCCACCGGCAGGTTGGCGCGCAGCAGCGTGGCAAACACCGCGGCGCCGGCGATCTGCAGCACCGGCACCATGAAGCCGAAGAACACGCCGATGCCGGCGCCCAGCGCCACGCTGCGCCGGTTCAGCCGCCACAGCCAGGGCC
This sequence comes from uncultured Rubrivivax sp., assembly GCA_964446545.1. Taxonomy (GTDB): domain Bacteria; phylum Pseudomonadota; class Gammaproteobacteria; order Burkholderiales; family Burkholderiaceae_C; genus Rubrivivax. The sequence goes on along the minus strand of CAYUPF010000002.1, from coordinate 33,204 downwards.
GGCGCAGCAGCGGCCCCATCCAGCGCAGGCTGGGGTGGGCCTTCAGGGTGTCTTCGGTGGGCAGGCGGTGTCGGATCCAGTCTCGCATGGCCGCAATGATGCCGATGTGCCAAAGTCCCATGGCGGCGCTGCGGCGTTCACCGCCCCTGGCGCGATCGGGCGGCGCGGCGTAGGCTGCGCGCCATGAGTGCGATCGCAGCGCGAACCTTCGCCTGCGGCAGCGATCGAAATGCCCTGGGGACCTGACCGATGCCACGACTGCTCGCCCGCCCTGCACGCGCGACCCTGGCCGCGCTGCTGCTGGCGCTGCTGGCGCTGCTGTCGTGGGCTGCGGCCGCGGCGCCGGTGCTGGTGCTGCAGTTGCGCGATGCCATCGGCCCGGCCAGCGCCGACTACCTGAAGCGCGGCATCGCCCAGGCCGGCGAGCGCGGCGCGCCGCTGCTGGTCATCGAGTTGGACACGCCGGGCGGGCTGGACACGGCGATGCGCGACATCATCCAGGCGATCCTGGCCTCGCGCGTGCCGGTGGCGGTGTATGTCAGCCCCGAGGGCGCGCGTGCCGCCAGCGCCGGCACCTACATCCTGTATGCGGCGCACATCGCCGCGATGGCACCGGCGACGACGCTGGGCGCGGCCACGCCGGTGGCCATCGGCTTGCCGGGCAGCGAACGCAAGCCGCCGCCGGCCGACAAGCCGGCCAGCGGGCCGGAAAACAAGCGCGACGACAGCCCGCTGGGCGCCGCCGACGCGATGACGGCCAAGCAGGTGCACGACGCCTCGGCCTTCATCCGCGGCCTGGCGCAGCAGCGCGGCCGCAATGCCGAATGGGCCGAACGCGCGGTGCGCGAGGCAGTGAGCCTGACCGCCAGCGAGGCCCTGCAGCACAAGGTGATCGACCTCGTCGCCACCGACCTGGACGACCTGCTGCAGCAGTTGGATGGCCGCCGCGTGCCGCTGCACGGCGCCGAGATCACGCTGGCCACGCGCGGCGCCGCGGTCGAAATGCTGCTGCCCGATTGGCGCCAGCGCCTGCTGTCGGTGATCGCCAACCCGAGCTTCGCGCTGATCCTGCTGATGATCGGCATCTACGGGCTGATCTTCGAATTCTCGTCGCCGGGCTTCGGCGTGCCCGGCACGGTGGGCGCGATCTGCCTGCTGCTGGCGCTGTTCGCGCTGCAGCTGCTGCCGGTCAACTACGCCGGGCTGGCGCTGATCCTGCTGGGCCTGGCGCTGATCGGCGCCGAACTGCTGACGCCCAGCTTCGGCGTGCTCGGCGTCGGCGGCGCCGTGGCCTTCGTCGCAGGCGCTCTGCTGCTCTTCGACCGCGACATTCCCGGCTTCGGCGTGCCGCTGCCGTTGATCCTGGGCCTTGCGGCCAGTTCGGCAGCCGTGGTGCTGCTGGCCGGCGGCATGGCGCTGCGCTCGCGGCGCCGGCCGGTGGTCAGCGGCCGCGAGGAACTGATCGGCGCGCGCGGCGCCGTGCTGGCCCTGGGCGGCGGCGAGTGGGCCGAAGTGCATGGCGAGCGCTGGCGCGTCAGCTGCGAGCAGCCGCTGCATGCCGGGCAGCGCGTGCGCGTGCTCGGCATGCAGGGCCTGACGCTGCAGGTGCAACCCGAACCCGAAGACCCGTCCCGAGGAGAGGCATGATGATGTTCTTCGACTTCAGCTTCGGCCTGGGCAGCCTGCTGTTCCCGCTGGTGGTGGTGCTGCTGGCGCTGATACTGTCGGCGCTGCGCATCCTGCGCGAGTACCAGCGCGGCGTGGTCTTCCAGCTCGGTCGCTTCTGGAAGGTCAAGGGCCCGGGCCTGGTGCTGGTGATCCCCGGCATCCAGCAGATGGTGCGCGTGGACCTGCGCGTCGTCACCATGGACGTGCCGCCGCAGGACGTGATCTCGCGCGACAACGTCTCGGTGAAGGTCAACGCGGTGGTGTTCTTCCGCGTCGTCGATCCGCAGAAGGCCATCATCCAGGTCGAGGACTACCTGATGGCCACCAGCCAGCTGGCGCAGACCACGCTGCGCGTGGTGCTGGGCAAGCACGAGCTGGACGAGATGCTGGCCGAGCGCGAGCGGCTGAACCTGGACGTGCAGCAGATCCTGGACGCGCAGACCGACGCCTGGGGCATCAAGGTCACCAACGTCGAGATCAAGCACATCGACCTGAACGAGTCGATGGTGCGCGCCATCGCGCGCCAGGCCGAGGCCGAACGCGAGCGCCGCGCCAAGGTGATCCATGCCGAAGGCGAGAAGCAGGCCTCGGCCGCGCTGCTCGAGGCCGCGCAGATGCTGGCGCAGCAGCCCGAGGCGATGCAGCTGCGCTACCTGCAGACGATGACGCAGGTGGCCGGCGACCGCGCCTCCACCGTCGTCTTCCCGCTGCCGATGGACCTGCTCGGGCGGCTGCTGGACAAGGCGCGCGAGCCGCGCTGAGCTACGGCCGCTCAGGCCTGCTGCCACAGCGCGCGCATCGCGTCGGCGAAGCGTGCTGTGGTGTCGCCCCCGGTGCACTGCGCGCGTTGCACCCAGCGGCCGGCGACCATCACGTCGCGGAAGGGCCGGCCGGGGCTGGAGAAGACCAGCGCGTCCAGCAGCCGCTCGGCCGGGATGCCCAGCAGCGCCGCATCCTGCGTGTCGAGCACCAGCAGGTCGGCGCGCGCACCCAGCGTCAGTCCCCAGGATTTGAAGCCGGCCGCAGCGCCGCCGGCGCGCAGCGCGCGGTTGAACAGCCGTGCCGCGGTGGCGGGCTCGCCCTCGGCCGGCGCGGCGCCGACGTTGCGCTGGCGATGCAGCAGCCGCTGGCCGTATTCCAGCCAGCGCAGTTCTTCGGGCCAGGCGCGCGTGACATGGCTGTCCGAGCCGATGGCCATCGGCACGCCGGCGTTCAGCCAGCCGGGCAGGTCGGCCAGGCCATCACCGAGGTTGCCTTCGGTGGACGGGCAGATGACGACGCCTGCGCCGCTGCGCGCCACCGCGTCGATCTCTTCGCGCGTGGCGTGCGTGGCATGTACCAGTTGCCAGCGTGCGTCCAGCGGTGCGTGCCGCGCCAGCCATTCGATCGGGCGCCGGCCGGTGGCTTGCAGGCAATCGTCGACTTCGGCCGTCTGCTCGGCCACGTGGATGTGGATCGGCACGTCGTCCAGACGCTCGACCAGCCGTGCGATCGAGTCCGGCGCCGCGGCGCGCAGCGAATGGATGGCGACGCCGGCCTGCAGCAGCGGCCGGCCGCTGCGCTGCAAGCCACGCTGCAGCGCCCGCACCGCATTGGCGTCGGTGGCAAAACGTCGCTGGTCCTCGCGCAGCTTCGGCGCCGCGAAGCCGGCGCGTTGATACAGCACCGGCAGCATCGTCAGGCCGATGCCGGTGTCGGCCGCCGCGTCGGCCAGCGCCCAGCTCAGTGCGAGCGGGTCGGCATAGGGCCGGCCGTCCAGGTCGTGCTGCAGGTAGTGGAACTCACACACCTGCGTGTAGCCGCCTTGCAGCAGCTCGGCATAAAGCTGTGCGGCCACCGCACGCAGCTGCTCGGGCGTGATGCGCAGCGCCACGCGGTACATGCGGTCGCGCCAGGACCAGAAGTCGTCCTGCACGCTGTCGCGCTGCTCGGCCAGGCCGGCGAAGGCGCGCTGGAAGGCATGGCTGTGCGCATCCACCAAGCCCGGCAGCACCGGACCGGCCAGCACTTCGGCCTGCGGCGGCGCGGCCGTAGCCGTGCGCACTTCGGCCCAATGGCCGTCGCCGCCTGCCCGCAGCAGCACGGACTCGTTCCAGCGGCCGGCGATCCAGGCGCGCGGTGCCCAGAACAGGCCGGCCGTCATTGGGAGGCCTGCGTGCCATGCACGGCGGTACGAGCCGCCTTCGCAACGGCCGGGCGGGGGTTCATGCGGGTGTCCAGTCGCGCATGCAGCGCAGCATCTGTTGCAGCAGCGGCTGCACGCGGGCCGCGCGCGTGGCGTCCCAGACGAAGGGCGCGGTCTCGCGCATGTAGGTGCTCCAGCACTTTTCCAGCTGCACCGCGTGCACGCCCTGCCGTGGCTGGCCGCAGTGGCGCGTGATGTGGCCGCCCTTGAAGCGCCCGTCCACCGCCACCGTGAAGCGCGTCTGCGCCTGCAGCAGCCCGGTCAGCGCCTCGCGCAGCGAGGGCGCGCAGGCGGCGCCGCTGGCCGTGCCCAGGTTCAGGTCGGGCAGCTTGCCGTCGAACAGCCAGGGCAGCTCGGACTTGATGCTGTGGCCGTCGAACAGGATGGCGTGGCCGTGTGCGGCCTTCAGCCGCGCCAGCTCGGTGTGCAGCGCGTCGTGATAGGGCAGCCAATAGGTGGCGACGCGTTGCTGCACCTCGGCTTCCGTCGGGGCCATGCCCTCGCGGTACAGCGGCTCGCCGGTGAAGAAGCGGGTCGGGCACAGCTCGGTGTTGTTGGCGCCGGCGTACATCGGCCGGTTGTCGCTGGGCCGGTTCAGGTCCACCACGTAGCGGCTATGGCGCGGCACGATCAGGCTCGCCCCCAGCTCGGTGACGAAGCCGTAGAGCCGGTCGAGGAACCAGTCGGTGTCCTCGACCTGCAGCGCGCGCGGCAGCAGCTTGGCGGCGATGTTGCTCGGGATGTGCGTGCCGGCATGCGGCAGGCTGACCAGCAACGGTGTCGTGCCGCGCTGCAGCGTGTAGATGTCGTCCTTCATGTGCCTGTCTCCACGCCGGCGACAACGCGCCGGCGGCAGGGGTTGCGGCCGAACCAGTAGGCCAGCTCGTTCGGGTGTTCCAGATCCCAGGCGGCAAAGTCGGCGCGCTGGCCCGCGGCCAGCGTGCCGCGGTCGTGCAGGCCCAGCGCGCGGGCACCGTGCACGCTGACGCCGCGCAGCGCCTCTTCGGGTGTCATGCGGAACAAGGTGCAGGCCATGTTCAGCATCAGCAGCAGCGACAGCCCCGGCGACGAGCCCGGGTTGTGGTCGCTGGCCAGTGCGATCGGCACGCCCGCGTCGCGCAGCGCCTGGACCGGCGGCAGCTTGGTTTCGCGCAGGAAGTAAAAGGCGCCGGGCAGCAGCACGGCCGAAGTGCCGGCCACGGCCAGCGCGCGCACGCCGTCGGCCGACAGATGCTCCAGGTGGTCGCAGGACAAGGCGCCGAAGGACGCGGCCAGCGCCGCGCCGCCGCAGTCGCTGAGCTGTTCGGCATGCAGCTTCACCGGCAGACCCAGGGCGCGCGCCGCCTCGAACACGCGCCGCGTCTGCGCCGGCGTAAAGGCGATGCTCTCGCAGAAGGCATCGACCGCATCGACCAGGCCTTGCGCCTGCAGCGCCGGCAGCCAGGCACACACGGCATCGATGTAGTCGTCGGCGCGGCCGTCGAATTCCGGCGGCAGCGCGTGCGCCGACAGGCAGGTGGTGCGCACCGTCAGCGGCAGCTCGCGGCCGAGCCGGCGCGCGATGCGCAGGCAGCGCGCCTCGTGTTCGGCGCTGAGGCCGTAGCCGGACTTGATCTCCAGCGTGGTCACGCCTTCGGCCATCAGCGTCAGCGCCCGCTCATGGGCCGCGGCGAAGAGCTGCGCGTCGCTGGCGGCGCGCGTAGCCGCCACCGTGGAGCGGATGCCGCCGCCCGCGCGCGCGATCTGCTCGTAGCTGGCGCCTTGCAGTCGCAGCTCGAACTCGCGCGCCCGCTGGCCGCCGTAGACCAGGTGCGTATGGCAGTCGACCAAGCCGGGCGTCAGCAGCGCGCCGAATAGATCGACTTCGCGATCGGGCTGCAGGCCTGCGGGCAAGCCGCTGTCGTTGCCGACCCAGCAGATCGTCGGGCCCTCGCTCAGCAGCGCGCCGCGTTCGACCCAGCCCCAGGGCTCGTCGCCGGCCAGCGTGGCCAGGCGGGCGTTGCGCCACAGCGTCGTGCTCATGCGGGCCTCGGTTCGAAGTGGATCCACCAGGCCCGCACCGGCGCGTCGGCGGCGATGCGCCAGCGGCCGTGGGCCGGGCTCGCGTCCCAGGCCAGCGCGAAGGCGGGCAGGCGCAGCGCAGTGCTGGCGTCGATCTGCAGCGTCAGCGCGTCGGCGGCGAACAGCGCACGAAAGCGTGCACGCGCCGCGAAATCCTCACCGGCTTGCGCACGCTGCATCGCGCCGCGGCCGGCATCGCGGCGGATCATCAGGTTCAGGTCGCGTGTAGCCCCGTCCAGCAGCCCGCAATGCGGCGCCGCCTCGCCGCGAAAGGCCAGCGGCGCATCCGCGATCTCCACGCTGCGCTGGCCTTCGGGCAGGCCGAGCAGCACGCCGGCGCCTTCCAGCACCGCGAACCAGCGATCCACGCCGGGGAAAGCCGAGAACGGCCCGTCGGCGCGGATGTCGGCGACGCTGATGCGCAGCGCCCAGTCGTCGCCTGAATTGTCATGGTGGGGCCAGGCGAGCAGTTCGCGCGTCAGCCCGCCGCCGTTGCGCCAGGGCCGCGGCTCGGTGGCGTCGCAACGCACCAGGTTCACGGGGCTTCCCACAGCACCGGGAACAGCGGGTCGTCCATGGCCGCGCCGGGCGGCAACCGCTCGGTCAGACCGGGGAACTCCGGTGAGGTGACCCAGGCGCGCGGCGCGTGGCGCATGTCGTCGCCGAGAAAGCGCACCGAGAACACGCGCCGCCGCCGGTCGCCGTCGACACCGGCCGAGGCATGCAGCGCCAGCATGTGGAAGCAGACCACGTCGCCGGGGGTGATCTCCCAACCGAGGATGCGGTGCCCGCCTTCGCCACGAGCGCGCTGCGCATCGATGTCGGGCAGGTCGGCCAGGCTGCCTTCGGGGAACCACTTCGCCTGGCTGTCCATGAAGCTGCGCGGCATCAGCCACGGCCCGCGGTGCGAGCCCGCCACGAACTCCAAGGTCGAATGGCGGCGCACCGGATCGACGGCGATCCACATGCTGACGTTCTGCTCGCCGTCGATGTTGTAGTAGGGCTGGTCCTGGTGCCAGGGCGTGGGCGCGCGCGTGGACGGCTCCTTGGTCAGCATGTGGTCGTGGTACAGGCGGATCCGGCGGCTGCCGGTGAGCAGAGCCGCCGCCGCCGGCAGGGCCGAGTCGAAGATCACGCGGCGGTAGGCTTCGTTGTCCTGCCAGTTGCAGAAATCCTCGATGAAGAAACCGGGGTCGCCGCTCCGGCTGGCGACCTTGGCGCGCGGGCTGGGCGCGGCCAGGTTGGCGTCGATGCCTTCGCGCAGCAAGGCCACCTCGTCGGGCGAGAGCAGCTGGCGCACGCACACGGCGCCATCGCGGCGGAAAGCCTCGATCAGCTGCGGCGTGAGCTGCGTGCGCAGGCGTTGTTCGATGGCCGCGTTCATGGCTTGAATTCTCCTTGCAACAGGTAGCGCGTGCCCGGGTGCACCAGCCGCGCCGTGGTGATGGGTACCTCCTTGCCGACGGTGCGCCGCTGCACCACCAGGCAGGGCTCGTCGCGGGCTATGCCCAGCAGCCTGGCTTCGCGTGCGGTGGGCAGCGCGGCCTCGATCGAATACTGCGCCTGCCAGAACGGCGCCACCTGCAGCAGGTACTGCGTGGGCGTGACCTGCGTGAAGTCGTTTTGCAGGTAGTCGGGCGCGCTGCGCGGGTTGACATAGCGGTCCTCGCATTGCAGCGCCACGCCATCCTCGAAGTGCACGATCAGCGTGTGGAACACCGGCGCGCCGGCGGCCAGGTCGAGGCGCTGCGCCACGGCCTCGCTGGCAGCTTCCTGGCGCGCGACATGCACCTCGGCATGGTGGCGGTGGCCGCGCGCCGTGATCTCCTCGTGCAGGTCGCGGATGCGCAGCGTGCTGGCCACGCGCACCAGGTGCGCGGCGAAGGTGCCCACGCCCTGCACGCGTTCGATCAGCCCTTCGGCGCGCAGCTCGTTCAGCGCGCGTGTCACCGTCATGCGGCTGACGCCGAACTGCGCCACCAGTTCGGCGTCCGAGGGCATCGGCGCGCCCGGCGGCCAGCGCCCGCGCGCCAGCTCGTCCTTCAGGTGCTGCTTGATGCGCGCATAGGGGGCCACCGCGGCGCGACTCGAACTCGGGTAAACCAGAGCATTCATGATCGAAAAGTCTACTTGCATAGACTTGTCTAGTCAAGTAAAGTGCGGCCATCGATTCAGTTCCAAGCGAGGCCCGCCATGTCCGACCTGTCCACCGCCCGCCAACTGCCCGTCCCGGCCGCCGGCAAGCATGCCGTCGGCGCTCGCGAGGCAGCCGTCAGTCCGCAGGGACTGCCGGCTGTCCACGCTCGCCCCCACCCGGTGCGTGCGCCGCGCGGCAGCACGCTCAGCTGCAAGAACTGGCTGATCGAGGCCGCCTACCGCATGCTGCAGAACAACCTCGACCCCGAGGTGGCCGAGAACCCCGACGCGCTGGTGGTCTACGGCGGCATTGGCAAGGCCGCGCGCAACTGGGACTGCTACGAAGCGATCCTGAAGAGCCTGCGCGAGTTGAACGAGGACGAGACGCTGCTGGTGCAAAGCGGCAAGCCGGTGGGCGTGTTCCGCACCCATGCCGATGCGCCGCGCGTCTTGATCGCGAATTCGAACCTCGTGCCGAAGTGGGCCACCTGGGAGCACTTCCACGAGCTCGACCGCAAGGGCCTGATGATGTACGGCCAGATGACGGCGGGCAGCTGGATCTACATCGGCAGCCAGGGCATCGTGCAGGGCACCTACGAAACCTTCGTCGAGGCCGGCCGGCAACATTACGGCGGCAGCCTCAAGGGCAAGTGGATCCTCACCGCCGGCCTGGGCGGCATGGGCGGCGCGCAGCCGCTGGCCGCCACCTTTGCCGGTGCCTGCAGCCTGAACATCGAGTGCCAGCAAAGCCGCATCGATTTCCGCCTGCGCTCGAAGTACCTGGACGAGCAGGCCAGCGACCTGGACGACGCGCTGGCGCGCATCGAGAAGTACACGGCCGAGGGCAAGGCGGTGTCGATCGGCCTGCTGGGCAACGCTGCCGAGGTGCTGCCCGAGCTGGTGCGACGCGGCGTCAGACCCGACCTGGTGACCGACCAGACCAGCGCACACGACCTGGTCAACGGCTACCTGCCCGTGGGCTGGAGCGTCGACCGCTGGAAGGCCGCGCAGCACGATGCCGGCCAGCATGCTGCGCTGCGCGACGCCGCGGCCAGGAGCTGTGCGCTGCACGTGCAGGCGATGCTCGACTTCCAGGCGATGGGCATCCCGACGGTGGACTACGGCAACAACATCCGCCAAGTGGCCTTCGATGCCGGCGTGAAGAACGCTTTCGACTTCCCCGGCTTCGTGCCGGCCTACGTGCGCCCGCTGTTCTGCCAGGGCAAGGGCCCGTTCCGCTGGGTGGCGCTGTCCGGCGACCCGGAAGACATCCGCAAGACCGACGCCAAGATGAAGGAGCTGTTCCCTGATGAGAAGCCCCTGCACCGCTGGCTGGACATGGCGGGCGAGCGCATCGCCTTCCAGGGGCTGCCGGCGCGCATCTGCTGGATCGGCCTGGGCGAGCGGCACCGTGCCGGACTGGCCTTCAACGAGATGGTGAAGAGCGGTGAGCTGAAGGCGCCGATCGTCATCGGCCGCGACCATCTCGACAGCGGCTCGGTGGCATCACCCAACCGCGAGACCGAATCGATGAAGGATGGCAGTGACGCGGTCAGCGACTGGCCGCTGTTGAACGCGCTGCTCAACACCGCCGGTGGCGCCACCTGGGTCAGCCTGCACCACGGCGGCGGCGTCGGCATGGGCTACTCCCAGCACTCGGGCGTGGTCATCGTCTGCGATGGCACCGATGCGGCGGCCAAGCGCATCGAGCGCGTGCTTTGGAACGACCCCGGCACCGGCGTGATGCGCCATGCCGACGCCGGCTACGACAGCGCGGTCGCCTGTGCCAAGGCGCAAGGCTTGAAGCTGCCGATGGTGAACCCGGACATGCGGCCGTCCACTGCGGACGGCCGCGTGCCTGGCGAACGCCCTGGCACCTCTGTGCGCCAGGCTACCGGGGCCTAGGCGTGCACCTGCGTCCGGGACATTTCAGCCTCGAACAGCTGCAGGCGATTCATGCCGGCGGCGTGGCGCTCGAGATCGACGACGAGGCGCGCTCAGCCATCGCCACCAGCGCGGCGGTGGTGCAGCGCGCCGCTGCCGGCCAGGCCGCCGTCTACGGCGTCAACACCGGCTTCGGCAAGCTGGCCAGCACACGCATCAGCGAAGCCGACCTGGCGACGCTGCAGCTGAACCTGATCCGCTCGCACAGCGTCGGTGTCGGCGAGCCGCTGGCCCCCGCGGTGGTGCGCCTGGTGCTGGCGCTCAAGGCCGGCTCGCTGGCGCGCGGCGCCTCCGGCGTGCGCCAACAGGTGGTGGACATGCTGCTGGCGGTGCTCCGCGCCGGGCTCGTGCCTTTCATCCCCAGCCAGGGTTCGGTCGGCGCCTCGGGCGATCTGGCGCCGCTGGCGCACATGACGCTGGCGTTGCTGGGCGAAGGCGAATTCCTCGTTACCGAACCGGGCCACCCTTCGGGCGGCGTGGGCGAGCGCCGCCCGGCCGCCGCGGTGCTGAAGGAGCACCGCATCGAAGCCCTGCGGCTGCAAGCCAAGGAAGGCCTGGCGCTGATCAACGGTACGCAGGTCTCCACCGCGCTGGCGCTGCATGCGCTGTTCGCCTTCGAACCGGTGCTGGAGTCGGCATTGGTGATCGGCGCACTCACGGTGGACGCGGCGCGCGGCAGCGACGGGCCCTTCGACCCGCGCATCCACGCGCTGCGCGGCCAGCCGGGGCAGATCGACGTGGCCCAGTACTACCGCGCGCTGCTCGCCGGCAGCGCCATCCGCGCCAGCCACAAGGACATGCGCCCGCAGACCGGCGCGCCGCGCCGGCCGCCCCCCGAGGGGGATGTCCAGCCCTGGCAAAGCCAGATGCTGGACGGCGACGACCGTGTGCAGGACCCGTACTGCCTGCGCTGCCAGCCGCAGGTGGTGGGTGCCTGCCTGGACCAGCTGCGCCATGCCGCGCTGGTGCTGCTGCGCGAGGCCAATGCGGTGACCGACAACCCGCTGGTCTTTGTCGATGGGGACGCCGCAGCGTTTCAAGCGGAGGCCGCGGAACCGGCTCTGCCGGGCCGCCAGCGGCGCCCCCCGGAGGGGGAGCGGCGAAGCCGCTTCGGGGGCGGCGCCATTGTCTCCGGCGGCAACTTCCACGCCGAGCCGGTAGCGCTGGCCTGCGATGCGATGGCGGTGGCGATCGCCGAGGTTGGTGCCATCTCCGAGCGGCGCATCGCGATGCTGATCGACGCCAACGTGTCGCGCCTGCCGCCCTTCCTGACAGCCAACGCCGGGCTCAACAGCGGCTTCATGATCGCCCACGTCACCGCCGCGGCGCTGGCCAGCGAGAACAAGTCGCTGGCGCATCCGGCCAGCGTCGACAGCCTGCCGACCAGCGCCAACCAGGAAGACCACGTCAGCATGGCCACGTTCGCGGCGCGGCGGCTGCAGCCGATGATCGACAACGTGGCGCACGTGCTGGCCATCGAATGGCTCGCGGCTGCGCAGGGCATCGAGTTCCTGCGGCCACTGCGCAGTTCACCGGCCATCGAGGCAGCGCTGGCGTTGTTGCGCGCGCAGGTGCCGGCGCTGGGCGATGACCGCTATCTGGCGCCGGACATCGAGCGCGCCCATGCGCTGGTGCGTTCGGGCGCGCCGTCTGCTGCGTTGCGGGGTGTCGGTGGGCCTGCGTTGTGGGTGGTGGCCGGCTGACTGACCGCCGGCGCTTCGTCAGCGCGCCTTCAGCCTTCCAGGCCCGAACAGACCTTCTCCAGCAACGCCAACAACTTCTGCTGCTCGTCGGCATCGAGCCCGGCCACCGCGCGCTCGGCAACCCGCCGGGCCTGCACCTGCAGCGCCTTCTGCATCGCCTGCCCTTCGCGGGTGAGTCGCAGGCGGATGTTGCGGCGGTCGGCCTCGTCCGGCGCGGCGTCGAGCAGGCCGCGCTCCTTGAGCCCGGCGATCAGCCGGGCGAGCTGGCCCTTGTCGCGGCCGGAGTGCTGTGCCAGATCCTTCTGCGTCGCGCCAGGGTGGCGCGCAAAGAAGCCCAGCACCTTGCCATCCATGTGCGTCAGCTCGTGAGCGCCGCCGCGCGCCGCGCGGTACTGCCCGGCGCGGACCAGGTGCATCGCGCGGTGGATGGCCTCGACCACGTCTTCGGCCGACGGCACAAGCCGTAGTTGGTTGACATGGTCAATCGATTGGCGCATGATAGGGGACATTATCAACCAATAAGGAGCTTCATGGAAGCCACCACTGTCCCAGGCCGCCGCGTGCAGCGCGTGCGCCACGAACTGCGCCGGCGCGAGGTGCAGGTCGCGCGCGTCGAGCCGCTGGGCGCCGAGTTCGTGCGCATCGTCTTCGCCGGCGAATCGCTGGACGGCTTCGCCTCGCTGGGCTTCGACGATCACGTCAAGTTCATGTTTGCCGACCCGGCCGCGCCCGAAGACGCGGAGCCGGTGCGCCGCGACTACACGCCGCGCCGCTGGGACGCAGCCCGGCGCGAGCTGAGCGTCGACTTCGCGCTGCACGGCCACGGCCTGGCCAGCGAATGGGCGCGCCACGCGCGGGTGGGCCAGCGCGCGGTGATCGCCGGCCCGCGCGGATCGATGATCGTGCCCGACGACTACGCCTGGCACCTGTTCGTCGGCGATGCCACCGCGGCCCCGGCCATCGGCCGCCGTCTGGCCGAGTTGCCGGCCGGCGCACAGGCCATCGTCATCGTGCAGCTGGCCGACCTGGCGGCGCTGGAGCTGGAGCGCAGCGCCGCGAAGGTGGCGCTGACGCAGGTGCAGAACACCGGCGCGCTGGTGGCCGCGGTGGACGCGCTGGCGCTGCCGGCCGGCGAAGGTTATGCCTGGGCGGCCGGCGAGGCCGCGGTGATGGCGCGGCTGCGCGACCTGCTGCTGGGCGCCAAGGGCCACCCGCGCGGGGCGGCGCGCATCGCCGCATACTGGAAGCGCGGCGCGTCCGACTTCCACGAAGAACTGGGGCAGTGAGATGAGCCGGCTGCGCTACCTGCCCATCGACGATGCGCTGTACCGCTACGTGCTCGAGCACACGCTGCGCGAGCATCCCGAGCAGACGGCGCTGCGCGAGGCGACGCGCCAGCTGCCGCACGCCGGCATGCAGATCGCGCCCGAGCAGGGCCAGTTCATGGCGGCAGCTGGCGCTGCTGACCGGCGCGCGCCGCGCCATCGAGATCGGCGTGTTCACCGGCTACAGCGCCCTCAGCGTGGCGCTGACGCTGCCTGAAGACGGCACACTGATCGCCTGCGACATCGACGAGACGCCGACGCGCATTGCGCTGACGCACTGGCAACGCGCCGGCGTGGCGCACAAGATCGACCTGCGCATTGCGCCGGCGCTGCACACGCTGGACGCGCTGCTGCGCGAAGGCCAGGCCGGCAGCTTCGACTTCGCCTTGATCGACGCCGACAAGAGCGGCTACGACGGCTACTACGAGCGCTGCCTGCAGCTGGTGCGGCTGGGCGGACTGATCGTGCTCGACAACACGCTGCTCGGCGGCCGCGTCTCGCACCCGCCGGACCGGCCGGACACGCTGGCGATGCCGGCGCTGAACACCAAGATCCACCGCGATCAGCGCGTCGACATGGTGCTGCTGCCGTTCAGCGATGGGGTGAGCTTGGCGCGGCGGCGCTAGGGGAACGGGGCGTCGAATCGGGCAGCCGACGGGAATCTCACCCCACCCTCGGCAAGCGTGACATGGGTCGCGGGAACGGTTCATGCTTGCCAGCGCCGCAGCCGGCCGTAGACTGCACGCCGCAACACCTCGTAACCCAACCCCGGAGCCTCGACATGAAGCACGCCTCGCGCCTTGCCCTCCTCACCGCCGCCACGCTGCTGAGCGCCGCCGCGCAAGCGCAGAACACGCCGGTGGGCATCGGCATCTCCGGCTGGACCGGTTTTGCGCCGCTGACGCTGGCCAAGGAAGCCGGCATCTTCAAGAAGAACGGCCTGGACGTGACGATCAACAAGATCCCGCAGAAGGACCGCCACCTGGCCATCGCGTCGGGCGCGATCCAGTGCGCTGCGACCACCGTCGAGACCTGGATCGTCTGGAACGCCAACGGCGTGGCCACGACCCAGATCTTCCAGCTGGACAAGAGCTTCGGCGCCGACGGCATGGTGGTCAAGCCGACCATCGTGCGCATCGCCGACCTCAAGGGCAAGACCGTCGCCGCCGACGCGCCGGGCACGGCCACCTACTTCACGCTGGCCTGGATGCTGAAGAAGAACGGGCTGAGCCTGAAGGACGTGAGCGTGGTCAACCTGGCGCCACAGGCCGCCGCCAACGCGATGATCGCCGGTACCGCGCAGATCGACGCCGCCATGACCTACGAGCCCTTCCTGAGCGCAGTGCGTGCCAAGCCCGAGGCCGGCAAGATCATCGCCACCACGCTGGACTACCCGATGGTGATGGACACCTTCGGCTGCACGCCCAAGTTCCTGGCCGAGAACCCGAAGGCCGCGCAGGCGCTGGCCGACAGCTATTTCCAGGCGCTGGAGATGATCAAGAACGACCCGAAGAAGGCCTTCGAAATCATGGGCGCCGACGTCAAGCAGACGGCCGAGGCCTTCGAGGCGAGCCAAAAGTACCTGCGCTGGCAGGACAAAGCGGCCAACCAGCAGTTCTTCGCCGGTGAGCACGCCGCCTTCAGCAAGGAAGCGGCCGAGCTGCTGCTCGAAATGGGCGTCATCAAGCAGCTGCCCGACATGAGCAAGCTCGCCGACACGCGCTTCATTCAATGACCACCCCCGTGGCGGCGACGCCGCCCCCCTCGAGGGGGCAGCGCCTGCGGCCCGGCGAGGCCGGTGCCGCGGCGGTCGCCCGAATGGCAGCCCCTCGTCGTCCGCAGCGCTTGCGCGCCATGAAACCCTTGACCCCGGTGAGCCCCGGCGCGCGCGTCGCGCTGGGCATCGGCTTCTTCGTGCTCTTCGTCGCGGTGTGGTCCATCGCCACCTTCGGCGGCTTCGTGCAGAAGACCTTCCTCGCCGATCCGATCTCGATGCTAAAGAGCGGCTGGGTGCTGCTCACCGAGATGGGCTTCGCCAAGGACATCGGCATGACGGTGTTCCGCGTCCTCGGCGGTTTCCTCATCGCCGCCGTGATCGCCGTGCCGCTGGGCGTGGCGATGGGTGCGTACAAGCCGATCGAGGCCTTCTTCGAGCCCTTCGTCAGTTTCGCGCGCTACCTGCCGGCATCGGCCTTCATCCCGCTGCTGATCCTGTGGGCCGGCATCGGCGAGGCGCAGAAGCTGGCGGTGATCTTCATCGGCAGCTTCTTCAGCCTGGTACTGATGATCAGCGTCACCGTCGGCAACACGCGGCGCGACCTGGTCGAGGCGGCCTACACGCTGGGCGTGGGCGATGCCTCGCTGATCCGCCGCGTGCTCATCCCCGGCGCGGCGCCGGAGATCGCCGAGCAGCTGCGCATGGTGCTGGGCTGGGCCTGGACCTACGTCATCGTCGCCGAACTGATCGGCGCGTCCAGCGGCATCGGCCACATGATCACCGACAGCCAGGCGCTGCTGGCCACCGACCAGATCATCTTCGGCATCATCGTCATCGGCCTGATCGGTCTGGCCAGCGACCTGTTCTTCAAGTGGGGCAACCGCCGCCTGTTCCCGTGGGCGCAACTGGGACGCTGAACATGGCCAACATCCTCTCGATCCGTGGCGTCGAGCGCCGCTTCGACACCACGCTGGCGCTGCAGGCGACGAGTTTGGACGTCGGGGAGAATCACTTCATCACCATCCTCGGCCCCAGCGGCTGCGGCAAGAGCACGCTGCTGCGCATCGTTGCCGGGCTGGACACGCCCACTGCCGGCGAGGTGCTGCTCGACGGCCGGCGCATCGACGGCCCCGGCGCCGACCGCGGCATGGTGTTCCAGAGCTACACGCTGTTCCCGTGGCTGACGGTGCTGGACAACGTCTGCTTCGGCCTGGCCGAACGCGGCCTGCCGCGCGCGCAGCAGCTGGAGATCGCGCACGGCTTCCTCGCCAAGGTGGGGCTGCAGGGCTTCGACAAGCACTACCCGAAGCAGCTGTCCGGCGGCATGCAGCAGCGCACCGCGATCGCGCGCGCGCTGGCCAACGACCCGCGCATGCTGCTGATGGACGAGCCCTTCGGCGCGCTCGACCACCAGACGCGCGAGCTGATGCAGGAGCTGCTGCTGGGTATCTGGGAAGAGCAGCGCAAGACCGTGCTCTTCGTCACCCACGACATCGACGAGGCGATCTTCATGGCCAGCCGCGTGGTGGTGATGAGTGCGCGGCCCGGGCGCATCAAGCTCGACCGCGAGGTGCCGCTGGCGCACCCGCGGCACTATTCGGTGAAAACCTCGCCGCTGTTCACCGAGCTGAAGGCCGAGCTGACCGAGCAGGTGCGCGTCGAAGTGCGGGCGGCGCAGGCAGCGATGACCTGAGGCAGTGCGGCGTCGCATTGACTTCGCGCAAATCCCCACGCGTTGCGCAGTCCTAGGATCTCTCGCAGGGCCATCGAGGATCGACCATGAGCAGCAGCACCAACGAAACGGCCGGCCATTCGCCGATCGACGACTTCTCGCAATGCCATGCCGGCATCCTCGGTCACCTGCAGACGCTGGGCAGCTTGCCCGCGCTGCTGGAGCCGGCGGCACGCGCGCGGCACATCGCTGCCGACGCCGTGGGATTCTTCCGTGCGGTGGTGTTCGAACATCACTCCGAAGAAGAAAAGGAGCTCTTTCCGGCAGTGACGGCCAGCGCCGTCAAGGGCGAGGAGCGCGACAGGGTGCAACAGCTGGTCGACGCACTGACGGCGGAGCACCGCCAAGTCGAGGCGGCGTGGATGAAGCTGGAGCCCAAGCTGAAGGCGGTGGCCAAGGGACACGACACCGATGTCGACCCGGCCGACATCCAGGCGCTGGTGAAGACCTACCAAGCGCATGCGCGCTTCGAGGAGGATGTCTTCCTGCCGCTGTCGCAGACCATCCTGGGTCGCAACGACAACCACATGGCGGCTCTGGGGCTGTCGATGCACATGCGTCACGCGCTACCCGAGGTGCTGCAGCGCTTCGGCAGCCACATCTGAGGCCGCTGGCGAAGCTCGACCACCGCTCAGTTGAACTCGACGCGAATGCGGTTGATCTCGAAGTCGTCCAGATCGGTGGTGTCGTTGCACTGGCCCGCGGTGATTTTCAACTCCGCGTTCAGCCGTCCGATCTGTGCGATGTCGAATTCGAAGGGCACCTGCCTGCCACCTGCCCAATAGCCCTGCGTTGGCGAGACACCCCCGCGCAAGCTCTGCGTGCCGACGTCCCCGGCAATCGAGATCAGGTTCTTGCAGATATCGCTCTGCCAGCCCTTGGCGTCCAGATACACCGTGGCCTTCGTGACGTTGGGCAGCGCGACTTTCTCGGCCCAGTCGGCGATAGGAAACACCAGTTCTTCGCCGTCGGTTGGCTTTTGGAACTGCGAGTTGGCGCCACCATCGAACAGATCATCGCCGACGTGCATCACCGTGTCGCCACCGACGGGAATGCTGACAGTCGGCAAGAGCGGGTTCATGCGGACTTCCTGATAGCAGCTGTTTCCCGCTCTCAGCGCTTCGCAAAGTATCGTCTGCGGTTCGTATCCGGCCTTTGCCACCGTTGCTGCCGGATATGGGACGCCAGTCACCTCGGCTACCGGCATGTCCATGCGGCAATAGCCATCAGCATTGGTCTGCGCGGTGTAGGTGGTGGTCTTTGCCTGGAAATTGACCGCGGCGTCGGGGATGTTCTTGCCCGTGACCGCATCGGCCACCTTGCATTCCAGGCGAGCCACTTCCGAAGATGAAGGTGCCTCGCCACGGTTGCCGCTATTGCCACCGCCGTCGCCGCCGCCGCCACACGCGACAAGCAAGCCGCAAACTAGGGCTGTACCCAGAACGCCTGAAAAGTGGGCCTTTAGAGCTGACATACCGTTCCCTCCTGGTAAGTGCGAGCAGTATTTCCACACGCGCTGAAAGTGGCGCAGTCCGATTTCTGGTACTGAAGCTGAACTGCGCATCGGACCGGCACACCGGTGCATCCATCGAGAACTCGCAGACACTATTCTCCAAGACGCGTCAGAAGTTGGGCGCGGCAGATATTGTGCCTAAGGTCACAAAACGTTCATCGATGCGAGGCCCTCGCATGTGTGCTAGTACCGAAAGCGCGCGTGTCGAAGCAGTCGGTGCTGCCGAGCCATGAACGCAGTTCCGGCCATCGCCTGCCCCAGCCGCCGCGTCGCGTGTGCAGGGAGGGGCCTCGGTCCTGGCGGCGCCCCGTCAAAGCCTCCAGGGCTGCACCCCGGCCGCCTGCAAGGCCACCGGATCGTAGGCGCTCTTCACGTCGATAAAGACACCGCCGGGCACCAGCTTGCGCAGCAGGCCTTCGACGCCCATCGCCGCGTATTCCTGGTGCGACACCGAGGCGACGATGGCCGAAGCCTGTGGCAGAGAGTCCCAATCGGTCAGTGCCAACCCGTACTCGTGCTCGCATTCAGCCGTGTCGGCGATCGGATCGTGCACCAGCACATTGGCTCCGAAGCTGCGCAACTCACGCACCACGTCGATCACCTTGCTGTTGCGAATGTCGGGACAGTTCTCCTTGAAGGTCATGCCCAGCACGATGATCGGTGCGCCCTTGACCGACAGATCGTTGGCAATCATCTGCTTGACGGTCTGCTCGGCCAAGTACTTGCCCATACTGTCGTTGATGCGCCGCCCGGCCAGGATGACTTGCGGCGTATAGCCCAGCATCTCGGCCTTGTGCGTCAGGTAGTAGGGGTCCACGCCGATGCAATGCCCGCCCACCAGCCCGGGCCTGAAGGGAAGGAAGTTCCACTTGGTGCCGGCCGCCTTCAGCACCTCGAGCGTGTCGATGCCGATGCGGTGGAAGATGACCGACAGCTCGTTCATCAGCGCGATGTTCAGGTCGCGCTGCGTGTTCTCGATCACCTTGGCGGCTTCGGCCACCTTGATGCTGCTGGCCTTGTACACGCCGGCGGTGATGATCGAGCCGTAGACCGAAGCCACGCGCTCCAGCGTCTCGGGCGTGTCGCCGGACACTACCTTGACGATCTTCGTGACCGTGCGTTCCTTGTCGCCGGGGTTGATGCGCTCGGGGCTGTAGCCGACGAAAAAATCGCGCTTCCACTTCAGGCCCGAGTGCTTCTCGATGATGGGGATGCACACTTCTTCGGTGGCGCCGGGATAGACGGTCGACTCGAACACCACCGTGGCACCGCGCTTGATGTGCCTGCCCACGCTCTCCGACGACTTCAGCAGTGGCGTGAAGTCCGGCTGGTGGGCCTCGTCGACGGGCGTGGGCACGGCGACGACGATGAAGTCCGCCTTGCCGATGACCGCGGGGTCGGTGCTGCAGCTCAAGCGCGTGGCCGCGCGCAGGTCCTCGCTGCCGACTTCGCCGGTGGGGTCCACGTGGCGCGCGTAGGCGGCGACCTTGTCGGCCGCGAGGTCGAAGCCCAGGGTTTCGTGCTTCTTGCCGAACTCCACGGCGAGCGGCAAGCCCACGTAGCCCAGTCCGATGACAGCGATGGTGGTCATGAGTGGTCGATCCTATTGGCTGTAGTAGCTGCGATACCAGTGCACGAAGCGCGCGACCCCTTCGCGCACCGGCGTGCCGGGCTTGAACCCGGTCCAGTCGCCCAGTTCCGAGACGTCCGCAAAGGTCGCCGGCACATCCCCATCCTGCAAGGGCAGGAAGTTCTTGACCGCCGCCTTGCCCAGCGCCTGTTCGATGGCCTCGATGAAGGCCATCAGCTCGACGGGGTCGCTGTTGCCGATGTTGAAGACGCGATAGGGCGCGTTGCTGCGCGCCGGGTCCGCACGTGCGGCATCGAAGGCCGGGTCGGCGGCCGCCGGACGGTCGAGCACGCGCACCACGCCCTCGGCGATGTCGTCGATGTAGGTGAAGTCGCGCACCATGCGGCCATGGTTGAACACGTCGATTGCGCGCCCTTCGAGGATCGCCTGGGTGAACAGGAACAGCGCCATGTCCGGCCGGCCCCAGGGGCCGTAGACCGTGAAGAAGCGCAGGCCGGTGGTCGGCAGGCCGAACAGATGGCTGTAGGTGTGCGCCATCAGTTCGTTGGCCTTCTTCGTCGCCGCGTACATGCTGACCGGGTGGTCGATGTTGTGGTGTTCCGAAAACGGCATGTTCGTGTTGCCGCCATAGACGCTCGAGCTGGAGGCATAGACCAGATGCCCCACGCTGCCGTGCCTGCAGCCCTCGAGCACGTTCATGAAACCGACGACGTTGCTGTCGATGTAGGCATGCGGGTTCACCAACGAATAGCGCACGCCCGCCTGGGCCGCCAGATGCACGACGCGATCGAACTGCTGCTCGGCAAAGAGT
Source organism: uncultured Rubrivivax sp. (assembly GCA_964446545.1). Lineage (GTDB taxonomy): Bacteria > Pseudomonadota > Gammaproteobacteria > Burkholderiales > Burkholderiaceae_C > Rubrivivax. The sequence continues at coordinate 12,818 of CAYUPF010000002.1, read as the reverse complement.
GCCGCCATGCCCGGGCGATCGGCCACGTCCATCTGCACGAACTCGAAAGCCGCCGACGCGGTCAGCCGGGCGAGGCGGTCGCGCTTGAGCTGCGGGCTGTAGTAGTCGTTCAGGTTGTCCAGGCCGACAACCCGATCGCCGCGTGCCAGCAGAAGCTGCGACACATGCATACCGATGAAACCGGCGGCGCCGGTGAGCAAGATTTTCATGAGGGGCCGGCCGTCAGCGCCGGTAAGCCGAGTCGTGGCAATTATCGGTGCGCCGCACACGCGGCGACCGCGTCAAACGGCACACGCCCCGCCCTTGCGCGCGGCATAACCCTCACTTGAGCCCGGTCCCTTCCGAAGCCGCCGGCGCGAACGTGGCTGCAGCGGCAGGCGCGCTGCCCGCAGCGGGGACCGAGGCGGCCGCCTCGGCGAATCTGCCCACGTATTCGATGGTCGCACCGTCGCGCAGCGCCTTGATGTCCTTGGCGATGATCTCGCGCTTGCGCGCGTTCAGCAGGTACTGCTCGATGGCCGGGGTGGCTTGCTCCAACGTGACCGGTTGCGCGCGCGAGCCGGCCACGACGATGAGCTGCGCGCCCGTGGGCGTGGTGTTCAGCATCGCCTGGCCGTCCTTCATGGCCGCGAACGTGGGCAGGCTGGCGATGGGCAGCTGCTCCGCGGCGCGCACGGCTTGATTTCCGCTGAAGCGCATGTCGTTGGCCTTCAGGTACTCGATGAGCTCGTTGGTGTTCTTCGTGCTGCTCAGCTGCGATCGCAACTGCGCGACCTCCTCGGGCGTGGCTTCGATGCTGATTTCCTGCAGGCTGTAGATGCGGCGCTCCTTGAACAGCGCCGGATTTGCCTCGTAGTACTTGGCCACCTCTTCGGGGGTCGCCTTGCCGGCCGACTCGCCGGCCCTTTCCAGATAGGCCCGCGCCACGATCTCGCGCCTGGCCGCTTCCAGCTGCTGCATCACACGAGGCTCGCGGTCCAGCTTCAGTTCGCTCGCCTTCTGCAGCGCCAGCTCCTGATCGATCAGCCGTTCCAGGACCTGCCTGGATGCGGCTTCGGCCTGCTCCGGCTTCAGCCCGCGTTGCTGCTGCAACGCATGGTTGATCTGCTGCACGCTAACTTCTTCGTTGTTGACCTTTGCCGCGGTCTGCGATGCCTCTGCGTCCTTCTTCTTTTCGCAGCCGGACATCGACAATGCGGCACCGGCAGCCAGCACCACCACCACGCGCCAGGCGACCCGAGATCGGGGAATCGAGATCTGCATCGTTGTCTTGCTCCAGCGCGAAGCGCCCCGTCGCGGGCGCTACGTGCAGTGTAAGCGCCGGCCCGAGCCGGGCTTTAGCACTTCACCCCGACGTGCAGCGCCACCACGCCGGCAGTGAGGTTGTGCACATCGACGTGGCCAAAGCCTGCGGCCTGCATCATCGCCTTCAGCTCCTGCTGCGACGGGTGCATGCGGATCGATTCGGCCAGGTAGCGGTAGCTGTCGGCATCGCCGGCCACCCATTGGCCGAGACGCGGCAGGATGTTGAACGAGTACCAGTCGTAGGGCTTGCGCAGCGGCTCGGCCACGCGCGAGAACTCCAGCACCAGCAGCCGGCCGCCCGGGCGCAGCACCCGGCACATCTCGGCCAGCGCACGCTCCTTGTGCGTCATGTTGCGCAGCCCGAAAGCCACGCTCACCAGGTCGAAGCCCTCGCTGCGGAACGGCAGCTGTTCGGCATCGCAGGCGATGCTGGGCAGCAACAGGCCTTCGTCCAGCAGCCGGTCGCGCCCGGCGCGCAGCATGGCTTCGTTGATGTCGGTGTGCACCACCTGGCCGCTGGCGCCGGAGCGCCGGGCGAAGGCCTTCGTCAGGTCGCCGGTGCCGGCGGCGATGTCCAGCACCTTGTCGCCGGGCCGCACGTTGGCCACGGCCACCGCATAGGCCTTCCAGGCGCGGTGCGCGCCCAGTGACATCAGGTCGTTCATCAGGTCGTACTTCGACGCCACCGAGTCGAAGACGCCGCGCACGCGCTGCGCCTTCTGCGCTTCATCGATGGTCTTGAAGCCGAAATGGGTCTGCGTCACGCTCTTTGCCCCTTGCTTCAGTGCCCGTGTCCGCAGGACGGCCCCGATGGGCCGGCCATCGGCGCGTCGCGTTCGATGCCCGCGGCCGCCAGTCGTTCCTCGTACTGCTGCCACAAGGCCTGCTGCTGCCGGCCCAGGTGGTACAAATAGTCCCACGAGAAGATGCCGCTCTCGTGGCCGTCCGTGAAGCGCGGCTGCACGCCATAGTGGCCGACCGTGCCGAGTTCGACGATGCCGACCTCGCGCTTGCCGGTCTGCAGCACCTCTTGCCCGGGGCCGTGGCCCTGCACCTCGGCCGAGGGCGAATACACGCGCAGCAGTTCGAAGGGCAGGCGGAACACACTGCCGTCGGCGAAGCCCACCTCGAGCACACGCGACGCCTGGTGCAGCGTCAGTGCCGTGGGCGCGGGGGTGTCGGGTGTCAGACCAGCCATGGTGTTTCAGACCAGCACGCGCTCGATGCCGCCGGCGTTGGCCCGCGCCACGTATTCGGGCAACCAGTTCTCGCCGAGGATGTGCCGCGCCATCTCGACGACGATGTAGTCCGCCTCGAGCAGGCCGTTCTGCAGGTCGCCTTCGTAGCGGCTCAGGCCCTGCAGGCAGCTGGGGCAGGAAGTGAGGATCTTCACCGGGCCCGTCGGCGTCGCGCCGCCGCTGGCGCGCAGCGCCGCCTCGTCCTTGCGCAGCTCTTCCTCCTTGCGAAAGCGCACCTGCGTCGAGATGTCCGGCCGCGTCACGCCCAGCGTGCCGCTTTCGCCGCAGCAGCGCTGGCTCTGCAGCACGTTGGAGCCGACCAGCGCCTTGACGGTCTTCAGCGGCTCCTGCAGCTTCATCGGGCTGTGGCAGGGGTCGTGGTACAGGTAGCCGCCGGCGCCGTCGAGCCTGATGCCCTTTTCGAGCAGGTATTCGTGGATGTCGACGATGCGGCAGCCGGGAAAGATGTCCTCGAACTTGTAGCCCTGCAGCTGGTCGTAGCAGGTGCCGCAGCTCACCACCACGGTCTTGATGTCCAGATAGTTCAGCGTGTTGGCCACGCGGTGGAAGAGCACGCGGTTGTCGGTGATCATGCGCTCGGCCTTGCCGTACTGGCCCGAGCCGCGCTGCGGGTAGCCGCAGCACAGATAGCCCGGCGGCAGCACCGTCTGCACGCCCGCATGCCACAGCATCGCCTGCGTCGCCAACCCCACCTGGCTGAACAGCCGCTCCGAGCCGCAACCGGGGAAGTAGAACACCGCCTCGCTCTCGGCCGTGGTCGCCGCCGGGTCGCGGATGATCGGCACGTAGTCCTTGTCCTCGATGTCCAGCAGCGCGCGCGCCGTCTTCTTCGGCAACCCGCCCGGCATCTTCTTGTTGATGAAGTGGATCACCTGCTCCTTCACCGGCGCCGCGCCCAGCGTGGCCGGCGGCGCCGCGGTCTGCCGGCGCGCCAGGCGCTTGAACAGGTCGTTGGCGATGCGCTGCGCCTTGAAGCCGATGCCGACCATGCCCACGCGCATCGCCTTGATCACGCGCGGATCGGTGGCGTTGAGGAACAGCATCGCCGCCGCGTTGCCGGGGCGCAAGCTCTTGCGGCCCATCTTGCGCAACAGGTTGCGCATGTTCATCGTCACGTCGCCGAAGTCGATCTTCACCGGGCACGGCGACAGGCACTTGTGGCACACGGTGCAGTGGTCGGCCACGTCCTCGAAGTCTTCCCAGTGCGCCAGGCTGACGCCGCGGCGCGTCTGCTCCTCGTAGAGGAAGGCCTCGACCAGCAGCGAGGTCGCCAGGATCTTGTTGCGCGGGCTGTACAGCAGGTTGGCGCGCGGCACGTGGGTGGCGCACACCGGCTTGCACTTGCCGCAGCGCAGGCAGTCCTTGATGCTGTCGCTGATGGCGCCGATGTCGCTCTGCTGCATGATCAGCGACTCATGGCCCATCAGCCCGAAGCTGGGGGTGTAGGCGGCGCTCAGGTCGGACGCGCGTCCGTCGTCCGCGGCCTGGCGCTGCTGGGCGCCGGGCCGCCCCAAGCCCAGCGAGCCCCCCTGGGGGGCAGGCGTCGCCTGCGATGCCGTGGGGGCACGAAGCAGCTTGCCCTTGTTGAAGCGGCCCTCGGGATCGATGCGCGCCTTGTACTGGGCAAAGGGAAGCAACTCGGCATCGCTGAGGAATTCGAGCTTGGTGATGCCGATGCCGTGCTCGCCGCTGATCACGCCGTCGAGCCGGCGCGCCAGCACCATGATGCGCGCGACGATCTCGTGCGCCGTCTGCAGCATCGCGTAGTTGTCGCTGTTGACCGGAATGTTGGTGTGCACGTTGCCGTCGCCGGCATGCATGTGCAGCGCCACCCAGACGCGTCCGTGCAGGACCTGCTGGTGGATGCGCTTGCATTGCTGCACGATCGGCTCGAAGGGCGCGCCGGAGAAGATCGCCTGCAGCGGCGCCAGGATCTGCGTCTTCCACGACGCGCGCAGCGTGTGGTCCTGCAACTGCGCGAACAGCGTGCGGCCGGGTTTGCCGGGTTCATCGGGCTGCACCACGTCCAGCTGCGCCAGCCAGAACTGCCACAGCTCGCGCACCTCGTGCAGCAGCTGCAACACCTGTTGCACCCGGTCTTCCAGCAGTTCGGCGCTGGGCAGGCCGGCCGCGTCGTCGGCCTTGCCCAGCGGCAACGCGCCCTGGCTGAAGAAGTCCTGCAACGACTGCGTCAGCTCGATCTTGTTGCGCAGGCTGAGCTCGATGTTCAGCCGCTCGATGCCTTCGGTGTACTCGCCCATGCGCGGCAGCGGGATGACCACGTCCTCGTTCACCTTGAAGGCGTTGGTGTGGCGCGCGATCGCCGCGGTGCGCTTGCGGTCGAGCCAGAACTTCTTGCGCGCCTCGGCGCTGACGGCGACGAAGCCCTCGCCGCCGCGCGCGTTGGCGATGCGCACCACCTCGCTGGTGGCGCGTGCCACTGCATCGGGGTCGTCACCGACGATGTCGCCGAACAGCGCCATCTTCGGCAGGCCGCCGCGCTTGCTCTTGGTGGCATAGCCCACCGCGCGCAGGTAGCGGTCGTCCAGGTGCTCCAGGCCGGCGAGCTGGACGGGGGAGGGGCCCTGCCCCTCCTCGGTCGCGCCGCCTTGTGCGGCTTGCGCGAACAGGTAGTCCTTGATCTCGACGATGCTGGGCACCGCGCCCTTGGGGTTGCCGAAGAACTCCAGGCACACGGTGCGCACGTGCGCCGGCATGCGGTGCACCACCCAGCGCGCGCTGGTGATCAGCCCGTCGCAGCCTTCCTTCTGGATGCCGGGCAGCCCGGCCAGGAACTTGTCGGTGACGTCCTTGCCCAGGCCTTCCTTGCGGAAGGTGGCGCCGGGGATCTCCAGCTGCTCGGTGCGCTCGAGCTTGCGGCCGCTGGCGTCGAAATACTTCAACTCGAAACGCACCACCGGCGCGTCGTGGATCTTGCCCAGGTTGTGGTCCAGCCGCGTCACCTCCAGCCACTTGGCGTCGGGCGTGACCATGCGCCAGCTGACCAGGTTGTCCAGCGCGGTGCCCCACAGCACCGCCTTCTTGCCGCCGGCGTTCATCGCGATGTTGCCGCCGATGCAGCTGGCCTCGGCCGAGGTCGGGTCGACCGCGAACACGTGGCCGGCACGCTCGGCGGCGTCGGCCACGCGCTGCGTCACCACGCCGGCCTCGGTGTAAATCGTCGGCACGTCCCGGTCCAGCCCCGGCAGGCGCAGCCATTCCACCTCGCTCATCGCCTCGAGCTTCTCGGTGTTGATGACTGCGCTCTTCCAGCTCAGCGGCACGGCGCCGCCGGTATAGCCGGTACCGCCGCCGCGCGGGATGATCGTCAGCCCGAGCTCGATGCAGCCTTGCACCAGCGCGGCCATCTCGGCCTCGCTGTCGGGCGTGAGCACGACGAAGGGGTATTCGACGCGCCAGTCGGTGGCGTCGGTGACGTGCGAGACGCGCGACAGGCCGTCGAACTTGAGGTTGTCCTTGGCGGTGACGCGAGCGAGCACGCGCCGCGTGGTCTTGCGCAGGTCCCAGACCTGGCGGAAATGCGCCGCGAAGCGCTCCACCGCGTCGCGCGCGGAAGCCAGCAACTCGCCCACCAGCGCGTCGCGTTCGGCATCGGTGGCCGGGTTGCGACGACGTTCCACCTCGTTCAGCCTGTGGTGCAGCGCGTCGATCAACAGGTGCCGGCGCTTCGGGTTGTCGAGCAGGTCGTCTTCAAGATAGGGATTGCGCTGCACCACCCAGATGTCGCCCAGCACTTCGTACAGCATGCGCGCCGAACGGCCGGTGCGCCGCTCCTGGCGCAGCAGGTTCAGCAACTCCCAGGCGCGCGCACCCAGCAGCCGCAGCACGATCTCTCGGTCGGAGAACGAGGTGTAGTTGTACGGAATCTCGCGCAGCCGCGGCGCGCCGCCCGCCGCTTCCGCACCGGCGGCGGCATCCGCCAGGGCTGGCTCGAGGGGAAGCGGTGCGTTCATGGTGTACCCAGTGGCAACAGGCGGGCCCGATTGCGCCTGCGCAGGCGATTGAGCCGTTCATTATCGCAGCGCAGCATTGCCCCGGGTACATGCCGGCCGATGCGGCGGGTTATCCCCGTAGCCGCACCCGTCGCTTGTATGAAAGAAACGCGGGTGTCATAAAACCTGGGCACATTGGCCCCTTTGCACCTGTTTGCGTCACGGAGAAGTCATGAAACTGAAATCCTTCGCACTCGCCGCATCCGCCTGCACCCTGCTCAGCGCATTGCCGGCCCAGGCACAAACCGAGATCCAGTGGTGGCACTCGATGACGGCGGTCAACAACGAATGGGTCAACGATCTGGCCAAGCAGTTCAACGCCAGCCAGACGAACTTCAAGGTCGTGCCCACCTTCAAGGGCAGCTACGACGAGTCGATGACGCAGGCCGTGGCCGCCTTCCGCTCGGGCAACGCACCGCACATCCTGCAGGTGTTCGAGGTCGGCACCGCCACCATGATGGCCAGCAAGGGCGTGGTCGTGCCGGTGGGCAAGTTGATGGCCGATGGCGGCTACAAGTTCGACCCCGCGGCCTACGTGCCTGCCGTGGCCGGCTACTACACCGCGCCCAGTGGGCAGATGATGAGCTTCCCGTTCAACAGCTCGACGACGGTCTTCTACATCAACCGCGATGCATTCAAGGCCGCGGGGCTGGACCCGGACAAGCCGCCCACCACCTGGCCCGAGGTGGCGCTGGCCGCGGCCAAGCTCAAGATCAACGGCCACAAGTGTCCCTTCACCACCGCCTGGCAGGGCTGGACCCAGCTCGAAAGCTTCTCCACCTGGCACAACACCGAACTGGCCACCAAGCGCAACGGCCTGGGCGGCATGGATGCGCGCCTGGTCGTGAACTCGCCGCTGCACACGCGCCACATCGAGAACCTGGCCAACATGGCCAAGCAGGGGCTGTTCATCTACAAGGGCCGCGGCAACGTGCCCGAGGCCAGCTTCATCTCGGGTGAGTGCGCCATGATCACCACCTCGTCCGGCTTCTATGGCAACGTCAAGCGCAACGCCAAGTTCGACTTCGCGGTCAGCACCCTGCCCTTCTACCCGGACGTGCCGGGCGCGCCGCAGAACACCGTCATCGGCGGCGCCAGCCTGTGGGTGATCTCGGGCAAGAAGCCCGAGGAATACAAGGGCGTGGCCGCGTTCTTCAATTTCCTGTCCAACCCCGAAGTGCAGTCGGCCAGCCACAAGCGCACCGGCTACCTGCCGATCACGATGGCGGCCTACCAGTTGACCGAAAAGTCCGGCTTCTACAAGGAGAACCCCGGTACCGACACCGCCGTCAACCAGATGATCCGCAAGACCACCGACAAGTCGCGCGGCATCCGCCTGGGCAACTACGTGCAGATCCGCGCCATCGAGGACGAGGAACTGGAACAGGTCTGGGCCGGCAAGAAGACACCCAAGGAAGGTCTGGACAGCATCGTCAAGCGCGGCAACGAGCTGCTCGAGCGCTTCGAAAAGGCGAACAAGGGCTAGAAGCCCTTGTTCGCCTGCGGCCGGGCCGGTGGCCCGGCCTTGCCGGCTGAACTGACGGCATCCCTCCCCCGCCCCTCCCCGCCGGGCGGGGAAGGCCCCTAGCCAGAGAGACGATTCCTTGGCCGTAGAGAAACGCGTTCGCTTCAAGAGCTGGTGGCTGCCCTGGGCGCTGGTGGCGCCGCAGCTGGCCATCGTGCTGGTGTTCTTCTTCTGGCCCGCCGGGCAGGCGCTGTACCAGAGCGTGATGCTCGAGGACGCCTTCGGCACCTCGACCCAGTTCGTCGGTGCCGAGAACTTCACCCGGCTGTTCGCCGACGACACCTACCTGGCCTCGTTTCGCATCACCGCGGTGTTTTCGGTGCTGGTGGCCGGCATCGGCCTATCGGTATCGCTACTGCTGGCGGTGATGGCCGACCGCGCCATCAAGGGCGGGCCGCTGTACAAGACCTTCCTGATCCTGCCCTATGCCGTGGCACCGGCGGTGGCGGGGGTGCTGTGGCTGTTTCTGTTCGCGCCTTCGGTGGGTGTCGTCAGCTTCGCCTTGCGCCGGCTGGGCTTCGAGTGGAATCACCTGCTCGACGGCAACCAGGCGATGGCGCTGATCGTCATGGCGGCGGTGTGGAAGCAGATCTCCTACAACTTCCTGTTCTTCCTGGCCGGGCTGCAGTCGATTCCGAAGAGCCTGATCGAAGCCGCGGCCATCGACGGTGCCGGGCCGTGGCGCCGTTTCTGGACGGTGCAGTTCCCGCTGCTGTCGCCGACCACCTTCTTCCTGCTGGTCATCAACATCATCTACGCCTTCTTCGAGACCTTCGCCATCGTCGACGCCGCCACCCAGGGCGGGCCGGGCAAGGACACCGCGATCCTGGTCTACAAGGTGTATTTCGACGGCTTCAAGGCGCTGGACCTGGGCAGCTCGGCGGCGCAGTCGGTGGTGCTGATGGGCATCGTCATCGGGCTGACGGTGCTGCAGTTCCGCTACGTCGAGAAGAAGGTGCAGTACTGATGAACCACCCCCGCAGCGCCTGCGGCGCGCCAGCCGGCATGCAGGCCGGCTGGCCTTCGCAGGCGACAGGCCGTCCGCAGGGACGGCCTGTCGTCCGGGCTCAGCCCCCTCAAGGAGGGCGAGTCGGACGGGGAACAGTCCGAAGCGGACTGTTCCTCGCCTACGAGCGCCAACAGCGTGCTCGCTGTTGGCACCGCTGGCGGACCGGCAAAGCCGGATCCGCAGCGGTCGCTGGATGCGTCCGGTTCATGCGTCGCGGGTGGCGCTTCGGCGCCATGGGTAACTGAGATGGCCGGACGCGTGCGATGATCGAGAATCGCCCCGTCGCGCGCGCGCTCGCGCAGCTGGTACTGGTGCTGGGCGTGCTCATCGTCGCCTTCCCCATCTACCTGACCTTCATCGCCTCGACGCACACGGCGCGCGACATCGCCCAGCAGGTGCCGATGTCGCTGCTGCCGGGCGACAACATCGTACAGAGCTACAAGCTGGCGCTGTTCGGCGGTCAGACCGAAAACGGCGCGCGCACGCCGCCGGTGGCGCCGATGCTGTGGATCAGCCTGGTCAGCGCGCTGGTCATCGCCATCGGCAAGATCGCCATCTCGCTGCTCAGCGCCTTTGCGGTGGTGTACTTCCGCTTCCCGCTGCGCAACTTCGTCTTCTGGATGATCTTCGTGACCTTGATGCTGCCGGTGGAGGTGCGCATCCTGCCGACCTACAAGGTGGTGTCCGATCTGGGCATGCTCAACACCTACGCCGGGTTGACGGTGCCACTGATCGCCTCGGCCACCGCCACCTTCCTGTTCCGCCAGTTCTTCCTGACCGTGCCCGACGAGCTGGTGGAGGCAGCGCGCATCGACGGTGCCGGGCCGATGCGCTTCTTCTGGGACGTGCTGCTGCCGCTGTCGCGCACCGCGATCGCGGCGCTGTTCGTCATCCAGTTCATCTACGGCTGGAACCAGTACCTGTGGCCGCTGCTGGTGACCACCACCGAGGACATGGCACCGATCGTGATGGGCATCAAGCGCATGATCTCCGGCGGCGGCGACGCGGCCATCGACTGGAACGTGGTCATGGCCACCGCGATCCTGGCGATGCTGCCGCCGGCGGTGGTGGTGGTGCTGATGCAGCGCTGGTTCGTCAAGGGCCTGGTCGACACCGAGAAATGAGATCCTCCCCGAAGCGCCTTCGGCGTCCTCCCCCAGGGGGGACGAGCCGACCCGGCAAAGCGCTTGCGCTTCAGCGAAGGCTCGTATCGCGCCAGCGCCGTGATGCCGCAGCCAAGGCCGGTTCCGCGGCGCCTGCCTGCGCACACCGCATCCCCACATCCAGGTTGCCGCTTCGGCCGGCACGGAGCGACTGAATGGCAGCCATCACACTGCGCAAGGTCGAGAAGACCTACGGCCACGGCCCCAAGACCGTGAAGGTCATCCACGGCATCGATGCCACCATCACCGATGGCGAGTTCATCGTCATCGTCGGCCCCAGCGGCTGCGGCAAGAGCACGCTGCTGCGCATGGTGGCGGGGCTGGAGGAAATCACCGGTGGCGACATCGCCATCGGCGAGCGGGTGGTCAACCAGCTCGAGCCTGCCGAGCGCGACATCGCGATGGTGTTCCAGAACTACGCGCTGTACCCGCACATGAGCGTGTACGACAACATGGCCTATGGCCTGAAGATCGCCAAGGCGCCCAAGGCCGAGATCGAGCTGCGCGTGAAGAAGGCCGCCGGCATCCTGGAGTTGGGCGCGCTGCTCGAACGCAAACCGCGCGAGCTGTCCGGTGGCCAGCGTCAGCGTGTGGCCATGGGTCGGGCCATCGTGCGCCAGCCTGCGGTGTTCCTGTTCGACGAGCCGCTGTCCAACCTGGATGCCAAACTGCGTGCGCAGACGCGCCTGGAAATCCAGAAGCTGCACCGCGAGCTGGGCATCACCTCGCTGTTCGTCACCCACGACCAGGTCGAGGCGATGACCTTGGCGCAACGCATGATCGTCATGAACGCCGGCCGCATGGAGCAGTTCGGTACACCCGAGCAGGTGTACCAGCAGCCGGCCACCACCTTCGTCGCCGGCTTCATCGGCAGCCCGCCGATGAACCTGCTGCGCGGCCAGGCCGACGGCACGCGCTTTAGCTGCGGCGGCCAGACGCTGCCGCTGCCGGCCGCCGCGCCGCGCGATGGTGAGCTGATCCTCGGCTTGCGCCCGGAACACGCCCGGTGGGACGCCGCCGGTGAGAACCCATGGCAGTTGCAGGTGGACGTGGTCGAGACCCTGGGGGCCGAACGACTGGTGTATTGCCGGCTCGGCGAGACGCTGTTCACGGTGCGCATCGACGGCACGCTGAGCGCGCCCGTGCCCGGCGAGCGCGTACCTCTGGGGGTGTCGGCCGAACGTCTGCACTGGTTCGATGCCGACAGCGGCAAGCGTGTGGCATGAGCGCGCCGGGCCGCTGCCAGGCGCTCGTCCCGAAGCGCTGTGCGAGCAGGGTCGTCCAGTGAGCACGGACTGGCCCTACCCCCGCTGGATCGCGCACCGCGGCGCCGGCAAGCTCGCGCCGGAGAACACGCTGGCGGCCTTTCGCCTCGGGGCTGCCCACGGCTATCGCGGCTTCGAATGCGACGTCAAGCTCAGCGCCGACGGGGTGCCCTTCCTGCTGCACGACACGACGCTGGAACGCACCTCCAACGGCCAGGGCAGCGCCGGCGAACGGCGCTGGAGCGAGCTGTCGCAGCTCGATGCCGGCAGCTGGCACAGCCGCCTCTATGCCGGCGAGCCGCTGCCCACCTTGCAGGCCGTGGCCGCCTTCATGCTGCACAACGGCTTCGCGCTCGACCTGGAGATCAAGCCCACACCGGGCACCGAAGCGCATACCGGCGCGGTAGTTGCAGCCGAAGTGGCGCGGCTGTGGCAGGGCCAGGTACGGGTGCCGCTGCTCAGTTCCTTCCAGCCCGAGGCCTTGCGTGCCGCGCGCGACTCGGCGTCCGCACTGCCGCGCGCCTTGCTGCTGGACACGCTGCCGCCCGAAGCCTTCGACATGGCACACGAACTGCGCTGCGTCGCGCTGATCGCGAAGCACGAGCTGATGAACGCGGCGTTGGTGGCACGCATCCACGCGGCCGGCATGCGCGCCATGGTCTACACCGTCAACGAGCCCGATCGGGCGCAACAACTGCTGGCCTGGGGCACCGACGGCCTGGTCACCGATGCGGTGGACCGCTTCGCCCCGGACTAAAGCCACCTCAGCTGCGGTAGTCGGCGTTGATGCTGACGTAGTCGTGTGACAGGTCGCAGGTCCAGACCGTGGCGCTGGCCGCGCCACGGTGCAGGTCCACGCGCACGGTGATTTCCGATTGTTTCATCACGCGCTGGCCCTGTTCCTCAGCATAGGCCGGATGGCGCGCGCCGTGCTGCGCCACATGCACGTCGTCGAGGAACAGGTCGATCAGGCTCTGCTCCAGATCGTCGATACCGGCATAGCCCACCGCCGCCAGGATGCGGCCCAGGTTCGGATCGCTGGCGAAGAAGGCTGTCTTGACCAGCGGCGAATGGCCAATCGCATAGGCCACCTTGCGGCATTCGGCCACGTCGCGGCCGCCGTCGACCTGCACGGTGATGAACTTGGTCGCACCCTCGCCGTCGCGCACGATGGCCTGCGCCAGCTGCTGCGCCACCTCGATCAGTGCGGCGCGCAACGCGGCCCCGTCGCCCTGCTCCAGCTGCGTGATCGGCGCATGGCCGGCCTGGTGCGTGGCGA
>CAYUPF010000001.1:31712-58514 GCA_964446545.1 uncultured Rubrivivax sp. | reverse complement strand
TGAAGAAGCTGCCGGGGATCTTGCCGGCGGCGTAGGTCTTCTCGGTGTAGTCCACCGTCAGCGGGAAGAAGTCCTGCCCGGGCTTGGCGCTCTTCGAGGCCACCACGGTGGCCAGCACCACGGTGTCGTCGATGTTGACGACGACGGCGCCGCTGGACTGGCGGGCGACTTCGCCGGTTTCCAGCGTGACGGTATGCGGGCCCCACTGGAAGGTCTTGCTGACCTTGTTGAAGATGCTCATCGCGGTACTCCTATAAGGGTTCGGCACGCTTGCGGTGGTGCCCTTGACCAGGAGCGGCCTTCTCTTGGCGGCATGCCATTCCAGCGAGACCCACGCCGGGGCGTCGATGGAATGACAAGCGGATGCCCTTCAAGTGCCCTGCTCCGAAACAGCCCGTGGCGCCGCTGGCGTACGGGCTGTCGCTGTTCATCGAGGCCTTACTTGCGCAGGCCGAGCTTGGCGATCAGCGCGGTGTAGCGCTCCGGCGCCTTGTCCTTCAGGTAGGCCAGCAGGCGCTTGCGCTGGTTGACCATCTTCAGCAGGCCGCGGCGGCCGTGGTGGTCATGCACGTGCAGCTTGAAGTGCGGCGTGAGCTGGTTGATGCGTGCGGTGAGCAGTGCCACCTGCACTTCCGGCGAACCGGTGTCCGCTGCGCTGCGCGCGTTGGACTGGATGATTTCTGCGACTTGCGCGCTGGCCATGGTCATGGGATTTCCTTGGTTTGGGAAACCGCCTGCCCAGGCCACGGCTGCGAATTCGTGCGGCGCTGCGACGGTTTCCGTTGCGACTTGCGAATACAGGTGAAACCGACCCGTACCGTGCTGAGAACTCCCCTCGCGGGAAAGAGGGCGGATTATAGGGCAAGGGCGCGGGCCAGGCGCTGCACCCCGGCATCCAGCCGCTGCGGGTCGCGCGACGCAAAGCACCAGCGCAGCCAGCCTTCGCCTTCGTCGCCGAAGGCCACGCCGGGCGCCAGCCCCAGCCCGTGCTGCTGCACCAGCTGCTTGGCGAAGGCCAGCGAATCGTCCCGTCCCTGCACGCGGAAGAAGGCGTACATGCCGCCCGGCGGGCTGGCCACTTCCACGCCGGGCAGCGCCGCCAGCTGCGGCAGCAGCCGGTCGCGGCAGCCGCGCAGGCGCTGCACCAGCTGCGGCACGAAGTCGGGCGCCAGCTGCAAGGCCGCCAGGCCGCCGCGCTGCACGAACACCGGCGCGCAGGAGGTGTTGAACTCGATCAGCTTGGCCGTAGCGTCCAGATAACCGCGCGGCAGCACCAGCCAGCCCAGGCGCCAACCGGTCATCAGGAAGCTCTTGGAAAAGCTGTGCGCCACCACCAGGCGGTCTTCGTCACTGGCGATGTCGAGGAAGCTGGGCGCCGCCGACCCCTCGCCGAAGTGCAGCCGCTCGTAGACCTCGTCGGCGACGATCCAGGTGCCGGTGCCGCGGCAGTGCGTCAGGATGGCCTGCTGCTCCTCGCGCGTCAGCGTCCAGCCGGTGGGGTTGTTGGGCGCGTTGAGCAGCAGCACGCGCGTAGCCGGCGTGACCGTCGTGCGCAGCGCGTCCAGGTCCAGCGTCCAGCGCCCTTGCTGCGGCCGCAGCGCGACACGGCGCACGCTCGCGCCCATGATCGCCGCCTGCGCCGTCAGGTTGGGCCACAGCGGCACCACCGCCACCACCTCGTCGCCGGCCGCGGCCAGCATCTGCATCGCCAGCATCAGCGCATTGACGCCGGACGAGGTGACGGCGATGCGCTCGACGTCCACCTTGCCATGCAGCGCGCTGCAGTAGCCGGCCAGCGCCTGCCGCAGTTCGGGCAGGCCGAGGTTGTGCGCGTAGAAAGTCTCGCCGTCGTTCAGCGACTGCGCGGCGGCGCGGCGCACCGCCTCGGGCGTGACCTCGTCGCTCTCGCCGAACCAGAAGGCCAGCACGTCGCTGCGCCCGATGCCGGCATTGGCCACCTCACGGATCTTCGAGGCAGGCAGTCGGGTGATGGCGTCGCGCATGGGCTGTTCTTGACGTAGGGCAAATCGGTCGGGTCTTGAAATTGATGCGCCATGCGTCCATCTGCGTGGCATGGGTGGAGGCGCTGTCTGCCGACACCGTTTTTCATTGTAGGAGTGACCATGTTTCTCGTACCCATGACCCGCAATGCTTCCGAACTGGCACGCAGCTTCGACCGGCTCTTCGACGACAGCTTCGATCGTTTCTTCGCACCGTCCACGCCAGGTGCCCAACGCAGCCCGGCGCTCGACGTGTCGGAATCCGACCGTGCCTACACCGTCAAGCTCGACCTGCCCGGCGTGGCCAAGGAAGACGTGAAGGTGGCCATCGACGGCCGGCGCGTCAGCGTCGAGGCGCAGTCGCGCAAGGACGAAGAGAAGAAGGAAGGCGACCGCGTCGTCTACCGCGAGCGTTCGCTGGCCAGCTATGCGCGCAGCTTCAGCGTCGCGGTCGACATCGACCAGGCCGAATCCGGCGCCAAGCTGGAAAACGGCGTGCTGACGCTGACCCTGGCCAAGCGCGGCGCGCCGGCCAGCGCGCAGATCGCGGTCAGCTGACCCTCTCGCGGCGCGGCTTCAGGCCTGCGCCAGATCCCAGCGCGGGCGCACATCGAAGGCGCCCGTCTGCTCGGTGACGGCCAGGCCCGATTGCCAGCGCATCGCCGCGGCCAGCGCGATCATCGCGCCGTTGTCGGTGCACAGCGCCGGCTCGGGATAGTGCACGCGCGCGCCGATGCGACTGCAGTCCGCATCGAGCCGCTGGCGCAGGCTGGCATTGGCACCCACGCCACCCGCCACCACCAAGCGCTTCAGGCCGGTGGCCTGCAGCGCACGCAGCGACTTGGCACACAGCACGTCGACGATGGCGGCCTGCACGCTGGCCGCCATGTCGGCACGCTGCGTCTCACTGGGAGCGGTACCCAGCTTGGCCAGGCGCACCGCCACCGCGGTCTTCAGCCCGGCGAAGGAGAAGTCGAGGTTGGGCTTGTGCAGCAGCGGCCGCGGCAGATCGAAGGCATCGGCATCGCCCTGCCGCGCCAGCGCCGACAGCGCCGGCCCGCCGGGATAACCCAGCCCCAGCAGCTTGGCGCTCTTGTCGAAGGCCTCGCCGGCGGCGTCGTCGATGGTTTCGCCCAGCAGCGCATAGCGCCCCACCCCGTCGACACGCATCAGCTGCGTGTGGCCGCCGGAGACGAGCAGCGCGACGAAGGGGAACTGCGGCGGGTCGGCCGACAGGAAGGGCGACAGCAGATGCCCTTCCAGGTGGTGCACCCCCAGCGTCGGCCGCCGCAGCGCCTCGGCCAGGGCCACTGCGACGCCAGCGCCGACGAGCAATGCGCCGGCCAGGCCCGGGCCGCGCGTGTAGGCCACCAGGTCGATGTCCTGCAGGCTGCAACCCGCATCGGCCAGCACCTGGCGCGTCAGCGGCAGCACGCGGCGGATATGGTCGCGCGACGCCAGTTCGGGCACCACGCCGCCGTAGGCCTGGTGCATGTCCACCTGGCTGTGCAGCGCCTGCGCCAGCAGCCGCGGCACACCCTCCGCCGCCGCGTCGACCAGCGCGACGCCGGTCTCGTCGCAGGAGCTTTCGATGCCCAGGACCTTCATCGGCGCTTCAGTGGTTCTCGCGCGCGTGGTTGATGGTGTACTTGGGCAGCTCGATGGTCACGTCGGTCTGCGACAGGATCGCCTGGCAGGACAGGCGCGAGGTCGGTGTCAGGCCCCAGGCGCGGTCGAGCAGGTCTTCCTCGGACTCGTCCATCTCGCCCAGAGAATCGAGGCCTTCGCGCACGATGACGTGGCAGGTGGTGCAGGCGCAGCTCATCTCGCAGGCGTGTTCGATGGCGATGCCGTTTTCGAGCAGCGCCTCGCAGATCGACGTGCCCGGCGCGGCTTCGATGTCGTCGCCCAGCGGGCACAGCTCGGCATGCGGCAGGATGCGGATGTGCGGCATGGCGGTTTCCCTCAGACGTCCTGGATGCTGCGCCCGGCCAGCGCCTGGCGGATGCCGCGGTTCATGCGCGCGGCGGCAAATTCCTCGGTGCCCTGGGCCAGCGCCTCGACCGCCGCGTTGATGGCGGCATGGTCCTCGCCGGCGGCCACCTCGCGCAGCGTGGCCATCAGCGCTTCGATGGCCTGGCGCTGCGCCGCGCTCAGCAGCTCGCCGTCGGCGTTCAGCGCCGATTGCGTCGCCAGCAGCAGCCGATCGGCATCGACCCGCGCCTCGCGCAGCGCGCGCAGCTGCATGTCCTGCTGCGCATGGGCAAAACCATCGCGCAGCATCTGCGCCACCTGCTCGTCGGCCAGGCCGTAGCTGGGCTTGACGACCACGCTGGCCTGTACGCCGCTGACGGTTTCGAGGGCCGACACGCCGAGCAGCCCATCGGCATCGATCTGGAAGCTGACGCGGATGCGCGCCGCGCCGGCGGCCATCGGCGGGATGCCGCGCAGCTCGAAGCGCGCCAGCGAGCGGCAGTCGGCCACCAGCTCGCGCTCGCCCTGCAGCACGTGGATGGCCATCGCCGTCTGGCCGTCCTGGTAGGTGGTGAACTCCTGCGCCTTGGCCACAGGGATGGTGGTATTGCGCTCGACGATGCGCTCGACCAGCCCGCCCATGGTCTCGATGCCCAGCGACAGCGGGATCACGTCCAGTAGCAGCAGTTGGTCGTCCTGCGCGTTGCCGGCCAGCGCGTGGGCCTGGATGGCCGCGCCCAGCGCCACCACCTCGTCGGGGTTGAGATCGGTGAGCACGCGCGACGGGCCGTCCGCGCCGAAGAACTCGGCCACCGCGCGCCGCACCGCGGGCATGCGCGTGGCACCGCCGACCATGACCACACCCAGCACCTCACCGCGCTGCACGCGCGCATCGCGCACCACCTTGCGCAGCGCGGCCAGCGTGCGCTCGACCAGCGGCCGCGTCAGCGTCTCGAGCTGTTCGCGCGTGATGTCGATGCGCAGATCGCCATCGTCCAGCGGGCAATGCAGCGTGGCCGAGGCATGGTCGGTGAGCGTCTCGCGCGCACGCCGCGCCGCCATCTGCAGCGCGCCCTTGTCCTGCGCGCTGACGGCACTGCGGCCGGACTGCTGCAAGGCCCAGGCGACCAGCCTATGGTCGAAGTCGTCGCCGCCCAGCGCCGCGTCGCCGCCGGTGGCGACCACCTCGAACACGCCCTTGGCCAGGCGCAGCAGCGACACATCGAAGGTGCCGCCGCCCAGGTCGTAGACCGCATACAAGCCTTCGCTGCCATGGTCCAGGCCGTAGGCCACGGCCGCGGCCGTGGGCTCGTTGATCAGGCGCAGCACGTTCAGCCCGGCCAGCTGCGCGGCATCCTTGGTCGCTTGGCGCTGCGCATCGTCGAAGTAGGCCGGCACGGTGATGACGGCACCGAAGAGCTCGTCTTCGAAGCTGTCCTCGGCGCGCTGGCGCAGCGTGGCCAGGATCTCGGCCGACACTTCCACCGCCGTCTTCAGGCCCTGGCGCGTGTGCACCGCCACCATGCCGGGCTGGTCGACGAAACGATAGGGCAGTTGCGCCGAGTCCTTCAGGTCGGCCAGCCGCCGCCCCATCAAGCGCTTGGCCGAGGCCACGGTATCGGCGGCGTCCTCAGCCTGGTGGGCGCGCGCCTCGTGGCCCACCTGGCGCTTGTGTGCGTCGAGGTAGCGCACCACCGAAGGCAGCAGCACGCGGCCCTGCGCATCGGGCAGGCATTCGGCCACGCCGTGACGTACCGCAGCCACCAGCGAATGCGTGGTGCCCAGGTCGATGCCCACGGCAATGCGCCGCTGGTGCGGATCGGGGGCCTGGCCGGGTTCGGAAATCTGCAGCAGCGCCATGTCAACGAAAGAACAAGCTCATGATTCGAGGGCGTCGAGCCGCTGCTCGACGTCTTGCCGGAAGCGCGCGACGAACATCAGCGCACGCAGTTGCTCGGCGGCCGCCGCAGCATCGTTCTGCTCGTCGAAGGACAGCTGCAGCCGGCCCAGCAGCGCCCTTTCGTGCGCCGCCACCTGCGCCTCCAGCGCCTGCACGGCCACCCCGTCCCGTGCCTCGTCCAGCGCCTCGCGCCATGCCATCTGCTGCATCAGGAATTCACGCGGCATGGCGGTGTTGCGCTCGGCATTCACCGGCGCACCGCGGCGCTCGCACAGGTAGGCGGCGCGCTTCAGCGGGTCCTTCAGGCGCTGATAGGCCTGGTTCACGCGCACCGACCACTGCATCGCGATGCGCTGCGCCGCCGCACCCTGGGCGGCGAAGCGGTCGGGATGCACTTCGGTTTGCAGTTCACGCCAGCGCCGGTCGAGTAGTGCGAGGTCGACTGCGAAGCGCTCGGGCAGCGCAAATAGCGTGAAGTCGTCGTCGTCGATGTTCATCGTCCGGGCCGCTGCATGGCGCCGAGATCGCGCCGGGCTGAATGAGGGGTCGGGCTCGGGCTCAGACGCGGAACGATTCGCCGCAGCCGCAACGGTCCTTCTCGCGCGGGTTGTGGAACTTGAAGCCTTCATTCAGCCCTTCGCGCACGAAGTCGAGCTCGGTGCCGTCGATGTAGGGCAGGCTCTTCGGATCGACCAGCACCTTGACGCCGTGGCCTTCGAACACCAGGTCCTCGGGCGCCACCTCGTCGGCGTATTCGAGCTTGTAGGCCAGGCCCGAGCAGCCGGTGGTCTTGACGCCCAGGCGCACACCTACGCCCTTGCCGCGCTTGCGGATGTAGCGTGTGACGTGGCGGGCCGCGGCTTCGGTCAGGGTCACCGGCATGTTCAGTGCGCCTGTCCGCTCTCGGCCTGGCCATGCTTGGCCTTGTAGTCCTGCACCGCCGCCTTGATGGCGTCCTCGGCCAGGATCGAGCAGTGGATCTTCACCGGCGGCAGCGCCAGCTCCTGCGCGATCTGCGTGTTCTTGATGTCCATCGCCTGGGCCAGCGTCTTGCCCTTGACCCATTCGGTGACCAGCGAGGACGAGGCGATGGCCGAGCCGCAGCCGTAGGTCTTGAAACGCGCATCCTCGATCAGCCCCGTCGCCGGGTCGACCTTGATCTGCAGCTTCATCACGTCGCCGCAGGCCGGCGCGCCGACCATGCCGGTGCCGACGCTCTCGTCGCCCTTGTCGAAGGAGCCGACGTTGCGCGGGTTCTCGTAGTGTTCGACGACCTTTTCGCTGTATGCCATGACGTTCTCCTGGTTCAATCTCTCAATGTGCCGCCCACTGGATGCTGCTGATGTCGATGCCGTCCTTGTACATCTCCCACAGCGGCGACAGCTCGCGCAGCTTGGCCACCTGCTCGCGCAGCGTCTTGACCGCGTAGTCGATCTCGGCCTCGGTGGTGAAGCGGCCGATGGTCATGCGCAAGGATGAGTGCGCCAGTTCGTCGGAGCGGCCCAGCGCGCGCAGCACGTAGCTCGGTTCCAGGCTGGCCGAGGTGCAGGCCGAGCCGGAGGAGACGGCGATGCCCTTGACGCCCATGATCAGCGACTCGCCCTCGACGAAATTGAAGGACATGTTTAGGTTGTGCGGCACGCGCCGCTCCAGCTCGCCGTTGACGAAGGTCTGCTCGATGTCGGACAGTCCGCGCAGCAGCCGATGCTGCAGCATGCGGATGCGCTCGCGCTCGGCACCCATCTCGGCTTTGGCCAGCGCATAGGCTTCGCCCATGCCGACGATCTGGTGCGTGGGCAAGGTGCCCGAGCGCATGCCGCGCTCGTGGCCGCCGCCGTGCATCTGCGCCTCGATGCGCACGCGCGGCTTGCGCCGCACGTACAGCGCGCCGATGCCCTTGGGGCCGTAGGTCTTGTGCGAGGCCAGGCTCATCAGGTCGACCGGCAGCTGGGCCAGGTCGATATCCACCTTGCCGGTGGCCTGCGCCGCGTCGACATGGAAGATGATGCCGCGCTCGCGGCACATCTTGCCGATGGCGACGATGTCCTGGATGACGCCGATCTCGTTGTTGACCAGCATCACCGACACCAGGATGGTGTCCTTGCGCAGCGTCTGTTCCAGCCGGTCCAGGTCGAGCAGGCCATCTTCCTGCACGTCGAGGTAGGTGGCCTCGAAGCCCTGACGTTCGAGCTCGCGCACCGTATCCAGCACCGCCTTGTGCTCGGTCTTCACCGTCACGATGTGCTTGCCGCGCGAGCTGTAGAAGTGTGCGGCGCCCTTCAGCGCGAGGTTGATCGATTCGGTCGCGCCACTGGTCCAGACGATCTCACGCGGGTCGGCGCCGACCAGCGTCGCCACCTGACCACGTGCCCGTTCCACGGCTTCTTCGGCTTCCCAACCCCAGGCGTGGCTGCGCGAGGCCGGGTTGCCGAAATGCTCGCGCAGCCACGGCACCATCGCGTCGACCACGCGCGGGTCGCAGGGCGTGGTAGCGCCGTAATCCATGTAGATGGGGAAGTGCGGGGTCATGGGTCGAAATTTTTTGAAGATGAGGAGGCGTCTACTTGCTCAGCGCACTGCCCAGCGCGAACACCGAGTTCGGCGCGGTGATCTTGATCGGCCGCACCACCGGCTGCGACGAGATTGCACGCTTGACCGGTGCGTCCTGGATCGACACGCCCTTGGCGATCTGCTCGTCGACCAGTTTCTTCAGCGAGATCGAATCGAGGTACTCGATCATCTTCGCGTTCAGGCTGGTCCACAGATCGTGGGTCATGCAGCGGCCGGTGTCGTCGCCCATGCAGTTTTCCTTGCCGCCGCAGCCGGTGGCGTCGATCGGTTCGTCGACGGCGACGATGATGTCGGCCACGGTGATCTCCGCCGCACTGCGACCCAGCGAATAGCCGCCGCCGGGTCCGCGGGTGCTTTCGACCAATTCGTGCCGGCGCAGTTTGCCGAACAGTTGTTCAAGGTAGGACAGCGAGATCTGCTGGCGCTGGCTGATCGCGGCCAGTGCGACCGGCCCGGCATGCGAGCGCAGCCCCAGATCGATCATCGCGGTGACGGCGAAACGGCCCTTGGTGGTCAGACGCATCGAAATCTCCAATCAGCCTTGCGGCGAGACAGCAAAACGACAATCGGGTTGCCTGCTCGGGTCGCCAACTGGCCAGCTCTGAGAGTCAAACTAGGGATAACCCTTGGTTGATTCCTACTAGCGCAGTCAAGTATATACGAACCCGAGTGTTTTGGTCGAGATTGCGTCCAAGAGTTCCCCGCAGCCTCAGGAGGCGGCGTCATGACCGGCAGCACCGAAGGCCTGCTCGCGCAGCAGCGCCAGCTGGTCGCGCACCCGGGCAGCCTTCTCGAACTCGAGGTTGCGCGCATGTTCGAGCATCTGCCTTTCCAGCAGCTTGATGCGCTTGCCCAGGTCCTTCTCGCTCATCGCCTCGACCTGCGCCGCGGCCTCGGCGGCCTTCAGGTCATCGCGCGCCGTCTTGTCCGAGACCACGCCGTCGATCATCTCGCGGATCTGCTTGCTGATGCTGCGCGGCGTGATGCCCTCGGCCAGGTTGTGCGCCGTCTGCTTCTCGCGCCGGCGCCGCGTCTCGTCCAGCGCACGCTGCATCGAATCGGTGACCTTGTCGGCATAGAGGATGGCGCGGCCGTTCAGGTGGCGCGCGGCGCGGCCGATGGTCTGGATCAGCGAGCGCTCCGAGCGCAGGAAGCCTTCCTTGTCGGCATCGAGAATGGCCACCAGGCTCACCTCGGGCAGGTCCAGACCCTCGCGCAGCAGGTTGATGCCCACCAGCACGTCGAACACGCCCAGGCGCAGGTCGCGGATGATCTCGACGCGCTCGACCGTGTCGACATCGGAATGCAGGTAGCGCACCTTGACGCCGTTGTCGGACAGGTAGTCGGTCAGCTGCTCGGCCATGCGCTTGGTCAGCGTGGTGATGAGCACGCGTTCGTTCAGCTTGACCCGCTCGCGGATCTCCTGCAGCACGTCGTCCACCTGGTGCGTCGCGGGCCGCACCTCGACCTCGGGGTCGACCAGCCCGGTGGGCCGCACCAGTTGCTCCACCACCTGGCCGGCATGCTGCTGTTCGTAGGGGCCGGGCGTGGCCGAAACGAACACCGCCTGGCGCATCTTGCCCTCGAATTCGTCGAACTTCAGCGGCCGGTTGTCCAGCGCGCTGGGCAGGCGGAAGCCGTACTCCACCAAGGTGGTCTTGCGGGCGCGGTCGCCGTTGAACATGCCGCCGAACTGGCCGATCAGCACATGGCTTTCGTCCAGGAACATCACCGTGTCCGACGGCAGGTAGTCGACCAGCGTCGGCGGCGGCTCGCCCGGCGCGGCGCCCGACAGGTGGCGCGTGTAGTTCTCGATGCCCTTGCAGTGGCCCACCTCCTGCAGCATCTCCAGGTCGAAGCGGGTGCGCTGCTCCAGGCGCTGCGCCTCGACCAGCTTGCCCGACTTGACCAGCTCGTCCAGCCGTTCGCGCAGCTCGGCCTTGATGGTGTCGATGGCCGCCACCACGCGCTCGCGCGGCGTCACGTAGTGGCTCGACGGATAGACCGTGAAGCGCGGGATCTTCTGCCGGATGCGCCCGGTCAGCGGGTCGAAGAGCTGCAGCGACTCGACCTCGTCGTCGAACAGCTCGATGCGGATCGCCAGCTCGGAATGTTCGGCCGGGAACACGTCGATGGTGCCGCCGCGCACGCGGAAGGTGCCGCGCGAGAAGTCGGTCTCGTTGCGCTGGTACTGCATGCGGATCAGCTGGGCGATGACATCGCGCTGGCCCACCTTGTCGCGCGCGCGCAAGGTCATCACCATCTGGTGGTAGTCCTGCGGCGAGCCGATGCCGTAGATGGCGCTGACGCTGGCGACGATGACCACGTCGCGCCGCTCCAGCAGGCTCTTGGTGGCCGACAGCCGCATCTGCTCGATGTGCTCGTTGATCGAGCTGTCCTTCTCGATGAACAGGTCGCGCTGCGGCACGTAGGCCTCGGGCTGGAAGTAGTCGTAGTAGCTGACGAAGTACTCCACCGCGTTCTTCGGGAAGAACTCGCGGAACTCGCTGTACAGCTGCGCGGCCAGCGTCTTGTTCGGCGCGAAGACGATCGCCGGGCGGCCCAGCCGCGCGATCACGTTGGCCATGGTGAAGGTCTTGCCCGAGCCGGTGACGCCGAGCAGGGTCTGGAAGCTCAGCCCGTCGTCGACGCCGGCCACCAGCTGGGCAATGGCCTCGGGCTGGTCGCCCGACGGCGCATAAGGCTGGAACAGCTGGAAGGGCGAGTCCGGGAAGGACACGAACCCGCCTTGCGCCGCCGGCGGCGTGGTTTCGACCTCGGTCAGTTCGATCATCGGCCCTCCCCCTAGAATCGAGGCTGCTGCGCTGCAGCGCAAAACCGTACAGCCTACCGCAGCCCGGCCGCGCGTGTCGCCCGGGCGGCGCGCCGCGGCGGACCCGACCCCTCAAGGATGAAGCCCATGTCGTTGTTTTCAACCGTCGAACTGGCCCCGCGCGATCCGATCCTGGGCATGACCGAAGCCTTCAATGCCGACCCCAACCCGGCCAAGGTCAACCTGGGGGTCGGCGTGTACTTCGACGAGCAGGGCAAGCTGCCCATCCTGAACTGTGTGCGGGCCGCCGAGAAGCTGCTGGCCGAAGCCCCCAAGCCCAAGGGCTACCTGCCGATCGACGGCATTGCCGCCTACGACCGCGCGGTGCAGGAGTTGGTATTCGGTGCCGACAGCGCGGCGCTGCGCGACGGCCGCGTCGCCACCGTGCAGACGCTGGGCGGTACCGGCGGGCTGAAGGTCGGCGCCGATTTCCTGCAGCGCCTGAACCCGGGCGCGAAAGTGCTGATCAGCGACCCGAGCTGGGAGAACCACCGCGCGCTGTTCACGCAGGCCGGCTTCGAGGTGCAGAGCTACCCGTACTACGACGCCGCCACGCACGGCATCCGCTTCGACGCCATGCTGGCCGCGCTGAACGCGGCCGCGCCGGGCACGGTGGTGGTGCTGCACGCCTGCTGCCACAACCCCACCGGCGGCGATCTCGATGCCGCGCAATGGGCGCAGGCGGTGCAGGCGGTGCAGGCGCGCCAACTGGTGCCCTTCCTCGACATGGCCTACCAGGGCTTCGGCGACGGCATCGCCGAAGACGGCGCGGTGGTGCAGCAATTCCTGGCGGCGGGCCTGGACTTCCTGGTCGCCACCTCGTTCTCGAAGAGCTTCTCGCTGTACGGCGAGCGCGTCGGCGCCTTGAGCGTGGTCTGCAGCAGCAAGGACGAGGCGGCGCGCGTGCTGTCGCGGCTGAAGGTGCTGATCCGCGGCAACTACTCCAACCCGCCCACGCATGGGGCGCAGCTGGTGGCCACGGTGCTGACCACGCCGCAACTGCGCCGGCAGTGGGAAGAAGAGCTGGCCGGCATGCGCCAGCGCATCAAGCGCATGCGCCAGGCGCTGGTGCAGCGCCTGGCCGAGGCCGGCGTGACGCAGGACATGGGCTTCATCCTGCGGCAGAAGGGCATGTTCAGCTATTCCGGCCTGAGTGCCGCGCAGATGCAGCGGCTGCGCAGCGAGTTCGGCGTCTATGGCATCGATTCGGGCCGCATCTGCGTGGCGGCGCTGAACGAGCGCAACCTCGGCCCGGTGGCCGCGGCCATCGCCAAGGTGGTCTGAACGGACGGCAGTAGCGCCAAGGACAGTTTGGGAACATAATTGCTGCACTGCACAATAATTCGCGGGTGCACCCCGCTGGCGCGTAGCCGACCAACCAACGAGGCAAGATCCGATGCTGTACCAATGGTATGAAACGCAACGCGCCTTCATGGCGCCTTTCTCTGAATTCGCCAGCGCCTCGGCCAAGCTGTACAACCACCCGCTGTCGCCCTTCGTGCACACGCCGATGGCGCAGCGCATCTCGGCCGGGCTGGACCTGATGCACCGCCTGGTCAAGGACTACGAAAAGCCCCAGTTCGGCATCAGCACGGCCACGGTGGGCGGCGTCGAGGTCGCGGTGCAGCAGCAGGTGGCGCTGCACAAGCCCTTCTGCAGGCTGCTGCGCTTCAAGCGCTTCACCGACGACCCGAGCGCGCTGGAGTGCATGAAATCGCAGCCGACGGTGCTGGTGGTGGCGCCGCTGTCGGGCCACCACTCGACCTTGCTGCGCGACACCGTGCGCAGCCTGCTGCAGGACCACAAGGTCTACATCACCGACTGGACCGACGCACGCATGGTGCCGGTGGACGCCGGGCCCTTCCACCTGGACGACTACGTCGCCTACGTGCAGGAGTTCATCCGCCACGTCGGCCCGCAGGTGCACGTGATCTCGGTGTGCCAGCCGACGGTGCCGGTGCTGGCCGCGGTGTCGCTGATGGCCACCCACGGCGAAGCGACGCCGCTGACCATGACCATGATGGGCGGGCCGATCGACGCGCGCAAGAGTCCCACCGCGGTCAACAACCTGGCCATGGACAAGAGCCACCAGTGGTTCGAGAACAGCGTGATCTACCGCGTGCCGCTGAACTACCCGGGTGCCGGCCGGCGCGTCTACCCGGGCTTCCTGCAGTACTCGGGCTTCGTGGCGATGAACCCCGACCGCCACGTCAATTCGCACTACGACTACTTCCTCGACCTGGTGCGCGGCGACGAAGAAAGCGCCGAGTCGCATCGCGAGTTCTACGACGAGTACAACGCCGTGCTCGACATGCCGGCCGAGTACTACCTGGACACCATCAAGAAGGTGTTCCAGGAATTCGCGCTGGTCAATGGCAACTGGTCCATCGACGGCGAGCTGCTGCGCCCGCAGGACATCCGCCGCACCGCGCTGCTGACCATCGAAGGCGAGCTCGACGACATCTCCGGCGCGGGACAGACACGTGCCGCGCACGAGCTGTGCAGCGGCATTCCCGAGGCGCATCGCTTCCACTACGACGTGGCGGGCGCCGGGCACTACGGCATCTTCTCGGGCCGGCGCTGGCGCGAGATGGTCTATCCGCGGCTGCGCAGCTTCATCGCCGACTACGACAAACCGGCCGCAAGTCCCTCCCGCGCGACAGCCCGCCGGCGCTAGGCATGATGGCGCGGTGAACACCAGCGCCACCCCTGCCCCGGACGACGCCCTGACCGCGCGCGCGGACGCGCTGGATGCGGCGCTGCCGCAGACGCAGTGCACGCGCTGCGGCTACCCGGACTGCCGCGCCTATGCCCAGGCGATGGCCAGCGGCGAAGCCGACATCAACCGCTGTCCGCCCGGCGGGGTGCAGGGCATCGTGCGCCTGGCCGCGCTGACGGGGCGGCCGCTACAAGCCCTGGACCCGGAACGTGGCAGCGAGGCGCCGCGACGCCTGGCGATCATCGACGAGGACTGGTGCATCGGCTGCACGCTGTGCATCAAGGCCTGCCCGGTGGACTGCATCGTCGGCGCCTCCAAGCAGATGCACACGGTCATCGACGAACAATGCACCGGCTGCGAACTGTGCGTGCCGGTGTGCCCGGTGGACTGCATCGCCATGGTCGAAGTCAGCGGCACACGCACCGGCTGGGACGCATGGAGCCCGCAGCAGGCCGGCGAAGCACGGCAGCGCTATGCCTTCCACCGCCTGCGAGTGGAGCGCGAACGCCGCGAGAACGACGAACGCCTGGCGGCCAAGGCGCAGGCCAAGCTGGCTGACCTGCAAGGCCAGTCGCACATCACCGACCCGGAACTGCTGCAGCGCAAGCGTGCCGTCATCGAGGCCGCCATCGCGCGCGCCAAGGCCGCGCGAGAATCCTGAGCATGACCGACGATCAGGTCGAATCCTTCTTCGCCACCTTGGCGGCGGCCAACCCGCAGCCGGTGAGCGAGCTCGAATTCAGCAGCGTGTTCGAACTGCTCGCTGCGGTGCTGCTGTCGGCACAGGCCACCGATGTCAGCGTCAACAAGGCGACACGCGCGCTGTTCGCTGTAGCCGACACGCCGCAGCGCATGCTCGCGTTGGGCGTCGAGGGGCTGGAACCCTACATCCGCACCATCGGCCTGTACCGCACCAAGGCACGCAACCTGATCGCCACCTGCCAGTTGCTGATCGAGCGGCACGGCGGCGAGGTCCCGCGCAGCCTGCAGGCGCTGCAGGCGCTGCCCGGCGTCGGCCGCAAGACCGCCAACGTGGTGCTCAACGTGGCCTTCGGCGAGCCCACCTTCGCGGTCGACACACATGTGTTCCGCGTCTGCAACCGCACCGGCCTGGCGCCGGGGCGCACGCCTCTGGAGGTCGAGACAGGCCTGCAGCGGCGCGTGCCCGAGCGCTACCGCGCCGACGCGCATCACTGGTTGATCCTGCATGGCCGCTATGTCTGCATTGCGCGGCGCCCACTGTGCGAAAGTTGCAGCGTGGCCGCCTGCTGCGACTACGTGCGCGACACGATCGGCCACCTACAATGAGCGTTCGATGTCCAAGCTCGAAGACCTTGCCGAACGAGTCGAACGACTCGTGCTGCGGCATGAGGAGCTGAAGCGCACGAACACGCTGCTCGCACAGGAAGTGGCGGCTCTGGGCAGCGAGCGCGACAGCCTGCGCTCGCGCCTGAGCGCGGCGCGCGCGCGCATCGATGTGCTGCTCGAGCGGCTGCCGGCCGGCAACGGCGCCGACGGGACTGCCGAATGAAGCAGCAGGAAGTCACCATCCTCGGCCAGAGCTACATCCTCGGCTGCCCGGACGGCGGTGAGGCGCTGCTCAGCGCCGCCGTGGCCAGCGTCGACCGTGAGATGAGCGCCATCCGCGACGCCGGCAAGGTGAAGGCGCGCGAGCGCATCGCCGTACTGGCCGCACTGAACCTCGCCTATCAGCTGGCCGACCGGCCGCAGCGCGCCAGCACGCCGGCTTCCGCGGCAAAGCAAACCGACAACCCGGCCGACGACGCGGATCTGGATGCGCTGATCCGCCGCGTCGAAGCCGCATTGGGCGAAGACGGCCAGTTGCTGTGACATCGGCTGCACATTGCAGCGCGCCGCGGCCCTAGAATGGTCTCGTCCGTCGCGTTCGCGGGAGTCTTATATTTCCTTGAACCGATGCTCTGTGAGCAAGGGCTTGGAACATCGCCTGGCTGGTGTGATCGTCTCGCGTCAGATGAACCCGAAGCCATGCTGACCTCGCCCACCTGAACTTCCCTGAGGGTTCAGGAATGCGGCTCCTGGTTCGCGGCGGACACCTCATTCCAAGCTGCCGCCGATGCCCCGCTACTGGTTGATGAAGAGCGAGCCTTCCGAGGTCTCGATCGACGATCTCGAAGCCGCCCCCGGCCAGGTGCTGCCGTGGACCGGCGTGCGCAACTACCAGGCGCGCAACTTCATGCGCGACGACATGCGCGTCGGCGACGGCGTGCTCTTCTACCACTCGTCCTGCCCCGAGCCCGGCGTCGCCGGGCTGGCGCGCATTGCCGGCGCGCCCTGCCCCGACACCACGCAGTTCGATCCGGCCGATCATTACTACGACCCGAAGTCGACGCCGGACAAGCCGCGCTGGGTGCAGATCGACGTGGCGCTGGTGCGCAAGACGCGGCTGCTGCCGCTGCGCGAGATGCGCGCCGCGCCCGATCTGGCCACGATGCGCGTGCTGGCCACCGGCAACCGGCTGTCGATCACGCCGGTCACGCCCGAGGAATGGCAGGCGGTGAAGCGGCTGCTCTCGCGCTGATGCCCGTCGATCCCTGGCTGGCGGCCGAACTGGTCGCGCTGGGCCTGTGCACGGGTTTCCTGGCCGGCATGCTGGGCGTGGGCGGCGGCATGATGCAGGTGCCCTTCCTGACCTTCATCCTGACGAAGAAGGGCGTGCCCGCGGGCATGGCCATCAAGATGGCCATCGCCACTTCGATGGCGACGATCGTCTTCACCTCGCTGTCCAGCCTGCGCGCCCACCACCGCCGCGGCGCGGTGCGCTGGGACCTGGTGCGCGGCATTGCGCCGGGCATCGTCGGCGGCGGCCTGCTCGCCGGCGCGGGCGTGTTCGCGCTGGTCAAGGGGCCGCAGCTGGCATTCGTGTTCGCGCTGTTTCTCGGATTCTCGGCGCTGCAGATGCTGCGCAACCGCCAGCCCCGGCCCAGCCGGCAGATGCCCGGCCCGATCGGCCAGTCGGCACTGGGCGGCGGCATCGGCCTGCTGTCGGGCCTGCTCGGCGCCGGCGGTGCCTTCATCGCCGCACCCTTCATGACCTGGTGCAACGTGCCCATGCACCAGGTGGTGGCCACCAGCGCGGCGCTGGGCTTTCCGGTGGCACTGGCCAGCACCGCGGGCTACCTGATCAGCGGCTGGGGCCTGCCCAGCGCGCTGCCCGGCGCCTTCGGCTACCTGTACCTGCCGGCCCTGCTGATCGTCTCGGCGGCCAGCGTCAGCGTGGCGCCGCTGGGCGCGCGCGCCGCGCATGCCACCGACGTGGGCCGGCTCAAGCGCTACTTCGCGATCGTGCTGTTCTGCCTGGCCGGCTACATGCTGGTCCGCGGCCTGAGCGCGTAGCTCAGCCGCCTTCGAAGCGGATGCTGGCCAGCGTCAGGTGGTTGCCGCCGCGGCGCCGCGCCTCGGCCAGCGCGCCCTCGCAGGCCGACAGCAGCTCCTGCTGCGAAGCGGCGGTGTGCGGGAAACTGGCCACGCCCATCGACACGCTGAAGCCCAGTTCCTGACCGTCGAGCACGACGATCTGCGTCGCGCACTGGCGGCGCAGCCCTTCCATGCGCGAATGCGCGGTGGCCAGGCCCACGCCGGACAGCAGCACGCCGAACAGGCGCTCGTCCAGCCGGCACGACGCGTCCATGGCCCGCGTGTTGCCGCGCAGCAGCCGGCCCATGGCCTCGAAGATGCGCGCCTCGGCCGGCGCGCCCAGCTCCAGCGCGCGGCCGGTGAAGGCGTCGATCTCGATCAGCACCAGCGCGAACTCGCGGTGCTCGCGCGTCGACAGGTCGACCTCGCGGCGCAACTGGTCCTCGAAGTGCGGCCGCGTGTACAGCCCGGTCGCACTGTCGCGCAGGCCCTGGTCGGCCAGCTCCAGGCGCAGTTTTTCGTTGGCGCGCTGCTGCTGCTCGAGCTGCTCGAGCGCCGCGCGCAGCTGCGCGTCCTTCTGGCGCTGCGCGCTCTGGTCGGTCCAGATGCTGCACAGCCAGCGTTGCCCACGCTCGCCGGCGAGCACAACACGCAGCACGGCGAAGTCATGGCGCGCACCCGCCCATTCAAAGCGGTGCTCGCTGCTCAAGGCCTGCGACTGCGCCAATGTCGTCTGCTCGGCCGCGCGCCACGCCGTGGCCAGCGCCGGATCGACCAACTCGGCATCGGCATGACCGAGCACCTGCGAGGCCGTGCGCCCCAGGAAGCGCGCCATCGCATCGTTGATGTAGGCATAACGACCGTTGGCCGCGTCCTTGATCGACAGCATCGCGCCCTGGCGCCAGAGCCAGGCATCGAGCACGCCGGCAAGCACGGGCCCGAACTCCGCATCGTCCGCACCGGCGCGACCGGTCTCATTCAATAGGGGCAAAGTCGGCATGGAAGGTGTCGGGGTCTTGCATCGATCGGCTCGTGGTCGGGCCTGCTTGAAGCAGTGAATGTGATATTGGTTGGTGCCGCGGCACAGATCAAGCAACAACTGCCGGTGCCGGACATTTCCCCCTAGTTTGAACGACTTCGCCATGGTAGGGCGCGATCGCAGCCTCGCCGACACCGAGAATGTCGACTCATGCATGAGTTCGACGCCATCGTGCTGGGTGCCGGCGCCGCCGGGCTGTTCTGTGCCGGCATCGCCGGACAGCGCGGCTTGCGCGTATTGCTGCTGGACCACACGCCCAAGGTCGGCGAGAAGATCCGCATCTCCGGCGGCGGGCGCTGCAACTTCACCAACATCGACTGCAGCGCCGCCAACTTCATCTCCGACAACCCGGCCTTTTGCCGCTCGGCCTTGGCGCGTTTCACGCCTCAGGACTTCATCGCGCTGGTGCGCCGGCACGGCATCGCCTTCCACGAGAAGCACCGCGGCCAGCTGTTCTGCGACGGCTCGGCCGAACGCATCATCGCCTTGCTGCAGGCCGAATGCGCGGCCGGTTCGGTGCAGCACTGGCAGCCCTGCACGGTACAGGCGCTGCGCCAGCGCGGCTGCGGCTTCGAGCTCGACACCGCGCGCGGCAGCGTCGCGGCGGCGCAGCTGGTGGTGGCCACCGGCGGGTTGTCGGTGCCGAAGATCGGCGCGACCGATTTCGGCTACCGGCTGGCGCGGCAGTTCGGCCACCGCGTGGTCGAACCGCGCCCGGCCCTGGTGCCACTGGTCTTCGATGCCGCCGCCTGGGCGCCGTACACGGCGCTGGCCGGCGTGTCGCTGGAGGTGGCCATCGAGGCCGGCGCCGGCAAGGCACGGCAACGCTTCGTCGAGGACCTGCTGTTCACGCACCGCGGGCTCAGCGGCCCGGCGGTGCTGCAGGCTTCGAGCTACTGGCGCGAGGGCGAGCCCTTGCGCATCGACCTGGCGCCAGGCCTGGAGCTGGCGCAGGCACTGCGCCACGACAAGGCCACGTCACGCCGCCAGCTGGGCAACCAGCTCGCGTTGTACCTGCCGCAGCGCCTGGGCGAACAGTGGCTGCGCACGGCCGGACTCGACGCCGAGCTGCCCATGCCGCAGGTGCGCGACCGCGACCTGGCCGCGCTGGCCGAGCAGTTGCAGCGCTGGCAGCTCGTACCCACCGGCAGCGAAGGCTGGCGCAAGGCCGAGGTCACGCTCGGCGGCGTGGACACGCGCGAACTCGATGGCCAGAGCCTGCAAAGCCGCCGCGTGCCGGGGCTGCATTTCATCGGCGAGGTGGTCGACGTCACCGGCTGGCTGGGCGGCTACAACTTCCAGTGGGCCTGGGCCAGCGCGGCGGCCTGTGCCCGTGCGCTGGTGGCACGCCCGGCTGCGGCGCTGGTTGGCGGCAGCGTTTCGGGTTAGAATCGCGGGCTTGCCGGCCGGACGGGCCGTCCGACAAGCTCCAAGCACTGCAAGACCTTCGAGGATTCATGACCACGATTCGCGTCAAAGAGAACGAGCCGTTCGACGTCGCCCTTCGCCGCTTCAAGCGCACCATCGAGAAGATCGGCCTGCTGACCGAACTGCGCGCACGCGAGTTCTACGAAAAGCCGACCTCGGAACGCAAGCGCAAGAAGGCCGCTGCCGTGAAGCGCCATTACAAGCGTGTGCGCAGCATGCAATTGCCCAAGAAGCTGTTCTGACCGGCGGGAATCCGCGCCCGACGAGCCCGCAGACGATAGCCGCTGCGGGCTTGTTTGTTTATTTGTCGAGAGAGCCCGAAGTGAGCCTGAAAGAGCGCATCACCGAAGACATGAAGGCCGCGATGCGTGCCAAGGATGCCGAACGGCTGAGCACCATCCGCATGCTGCTGGCCGCCTGCAAGCAGCGCGAGGTGGACGAGCGCATCGAGCTCGACGACGCCGCCGTCATCGGCCTGGTCGACAAGCTGATCAAGCAGCGCAAGGACTCGGTCGCCGCCTTCGAACAAGGCGGCCGCGCCGATCTGGCGGCCAAGGAAAGCGCCGAGATCCGCGTCCTCGAAGCCTACCTGCCGCAGCGCCTGAGCGCCGACGAGGTGGCCACGGCGGTGGCCGCGATCGTCGCGTCGCTCGGCGCCTCGGGCCCCGGCGACATGGGCAAGGTGATGGGCGCCGCCAAGGCGCAACTGGCGGGCAAGGCCGACGTGGCGTCGGTGTCGGCGGCCGTGAAGAAGGCATTGACGAACTGAGCTTGAGCTGTAGCCATGGACACCACTCTCCCCCTTCAAGGCATTGCCGCAGACATCTGCGTGGCCCCGCAACTGCAGCCGCAGGCCATGTCGGAGGTGGCGCGCCTGGGCTTTCGCAGCGTCATCAACAACCGCCCCGACTTCGAAGGCGGCAGCGACCAGCCGACCAGCGCGCAAATCGAGGCCGCGGCCCGCGCCGCCGGGCTGGAGTACCGCCACCTGCCCGTCAGCGGTGCCTACCAGTCGCCCGAGGAAATCGCCACCTGCGCCAGGCTGCTGGCTGAGTTGCCGCGTCCGCTGCTGATGTTCTGCCGCTCGGGCGCGCGCTCGACGCGCCTGTACACACAGGCCGTCTCCTCCTGACGCCCCCTGCCTGCGCCCCCAAGCGACGCTGGCTGCCGTGCGCACCCCCGGAACCCGGGTCGGTGCTTTCCCTAGGACTGCGGTTCCTGCGGATGCCTGCGTCGGCCGGCGCACTTACATTGCGCGTCGAAGCAACCTGGAGTTCAAGTTGGCCGCATTATTGAGACTGTCGCGCCTGATCGACCGATGCAGTGAATTCATCGGCCGCTGGCTATGCTGGCTGGTGCTGGTCGCCGTCCTGGTCAGCGCCGCGAACGCGGTCGTCCGCAAGGCATTCCATACCAGTTCGAACGCCTATCTGGAGATCCAGTGGTACCTGTTCGCCGCGGTCTTCATGCTCGCGGCGGGCTACACGCTGATGCGCCAGGAGCACGTGCGCATCGACGTGGTCTCGGGTCGGTTGTCCAAGCGCGCGCAGATCTGGATCGACATCATCGGCCTGAGCTGCTTCCTGCTGCCCTTCGTCGTCTACATCATCGAGCTGTCGATGCCGCTGGTGATCAATGCCTACGTCACCGGCGAGATGTCGCAAAACGCCGGCGGTCTGATCCGCTGGCCGGTGTTCGCGCTGCTTCCTCTGGGC
The DNA here is from genome assembly GCA_964446545.1 of uncultured Rubrivivax sp. Taxonomy (GTDB): domain Bacteria; phylum Pseudomonadota; class Gammaproteobacteria; order Burkholderiales; family Burkholderiaceae_C; genus Rubrivivax. Next base: position 36,939 of record CAYUPF010000001.1, on the reverse strand, counting down.
CTGCTGCTGCTCGGCATCCAGGCGGTTTCCGAGCTGATCAAGCGCGTCGCCTTCCTCAAAGGCCTGGTTCCCGACCCGACGCGCAAGCACGCCGGCAAGACAGCCGAGGAAGAGCTCGCCGAGTTCCTGCTGCAAAAGGAAGTGGCGGCGCGTGAGGCCGCGGCCACGGGAGCGCGGCAATGACCGAGTTCCTGATCGCCAACATGGCGCCGATCATGTTCGGCGGGCTCATCGTCTTCCTGCTCTTCGGCTATGCGGTGGCCTTCTCGCTGGCGGCCTGCGGGCTGCTCTTCGGCATCGTCGGCATCGAACTCGGCGTGATCACGCCCGCCTTCCTGCAGAGCCTGCCGTTGCGCATCTTCGGCATCATGCAGAACGACACGCTGCTGGCCATCCCGTTCTTCACCTTCATGGGGCTGATCCTCGAGCGCTCGGGCATGGCCGAGGACCTGCTCGACACCATCGGCCAGCTGTTCGGGCCGATCCGCGGCGGCCTGGCCTATGCGGTGATCCTGGTCGGCGCGATGCTGGCCGCCACCACCGGCGTGGTCGCGGCCTCGGTCATCTCGATGGGCCTGATCTCGCTGCCGATCATGCTGCGCTACGGCTACGACCGGCGCCTCGCCACCGGCACCATCGCCGCATCCGGCACGCTGGCGCAGATCATCCCGCCCTCGCTGGTGCTGATCGTGCTGGCCGACCAGCTGGGCCGCAGCGTCGGCGACCTGTACAAGGGCGCCTTCATCCCCGGCTTCGTGCTCACCAGCCTGTATCTCGGCTACGTGCTGCTGGTCAGCCTGATCAAGCCGCAGTGGGCGCCGGCGTTGCCGGCCGAAGCCCGCACCATCCGCCAGGATGACGGGTCTGCCGGGCTGCGCTCGCTGGGCGTACTGTTCGTGCTGTCGGTACTGACGGCGGTGGCCTTCGCCAAGTGGCGCCCGGCGGGCACGCCGACCGACGAGCTGATCGTCACCTCGATGTGCGTCGGCGTCGGCGTCGCGTTCGTGGCCGCGGTGGTCAACAAGCTCACCGGGCTGGGGCTGCTGTCGCGCATGGCCGAGCGCGTCACCTTCGTGCTGATCCCGCCGCTGGCACTGATCTTCCTGGTGCTGGGCACGATCTTCCTGGGCATCGCCACGCCCACCGAAGGCGGCGCGATGGGTGCCACCGGCGCGTTGGTCATGGCCCTGTCGCGCAAGCGGCTGGACATGAAGCTGCTGCGCCAGGCCATGGACGCGACGATGAAGCTGTCGTGCTTCGTGCTCTTCATCCTCATCGGCGCCACCGTGTTCAGCCTGGCCTTCCAGGGCGTGGACGGGCCGAAGTGGGTGGAGCATCTGCTGACCGGCCTGCCCGGTGGGCAGCTGGGCTTCCTCATCGTCGTCAACGTGCTGATCTTCGTGCTGGCCTTCTTCCTCGACTTCTTCGAGCTGGCCTTCATCATCATCCCGCTGGTCGGCCCGGTGGCCGAGAAGATGGGCATCGACCTGGTGTGGTTCGGCGTGCTGATCGCCGTGAACATGCAGACCTCGTTCATGCATCCGCCCTTCGGCTTCGCGCTGTTCTACCTGCGCAGCGTGGCGGCGAACGAGGACTACACCGACAAGATCACCGGCCGGCGCATCAAGAAGATCACCATCGAGCAGATCTACTGGGGCGCGGTGCCCTTCGTCTGCATCCAGGTGGTGATGGTGGCGCTGATCATCGCCTTCCCGGGCCTGGTGTCCAGCGGCCTGACGAAGGAGCCGCAGCTCGATGCCGACAAGCTGCTGCAGCAGCTGCAGATGCAGGACCAGCCGCGCGGTACGACCATCGACATCGACAAGGCCACGGCCGGCTCCGCGGCGGCGTCGGAAGCGGCAGGCGAGAGGGACGACGACCCGATGAAGGGATTGCTCGAGTCGATGAAGCGCGAGCAGGACACCAAGCGCTGAGCACGCGCTGCGTGCGGACATGAAAAACCCCGCCGCGGCGGGGTTTTTTCCACTGTGCCGCCGGCAAGCGGCGGCGGCGGCAGCTCAGAGCTTCTGCTGCTGCATGAAGTCGTCGAAACTCGCCTCGGTGAAGCGGAACCACAGGTTGCCGTCGCGCCGGTAGCTGGCGTAGTCCTCGTAGATCTTCTTCCAGTTGGGGTTGGTGGCGTTCAGGTCGGCATAGACCTCCATCGCCGACTTGAAGGACGCGTCCATCACGTCCTTGGGGAAGCGATGCAGCTTGGCGCCGCCGGCCACCAGCGTCTTCAACGCCGCCGGGTTGCGGTAGTCGTACTTGGCGACCATGTCGGTGCCGGCGGCGGACGCCGCCGCCGCGATGATCGCCTTGTATTCGGCGCTCAGGCCGTCGTAGGCCTTCTGGTTGACGTACAGCGACAGCTGCGGGCCGCCTTCCCACCAGCCGGGGTAGTAGTAGTACGGCGCCACCTTGTGGAAGCCCAGCTTCAGGTCGTCGTAGGGGCCGACCCATTCGGCCGCGTCGATGGTGCCCTTCTCCAGCGACTGGTAGATCTCGCCGCCGGGGATGTTCTGCGGCACCACGCCGAGCTTCTCGATGACCTTGCCGCCGAAGCCGCCGACGCGGAACTTCAGGCCCTTCAGGTCGGCCACCGACTTGATCTCCTTGCGGTACCAGCCGCCCATCTGCGCGCCGGTGTTGCCCATCGGGAAGTTGACGATGTTGACCTTGGCATAGAACTCGCGCAGCAGCTTCAGGCCGTTGCCCTCGTACATCCAGGCGTTCATCTGGCGCTGGTTCAGCCCGAAGGGGATGGCGCAGTCGAGCGCGTAGGTCGGATCCTTGCCGAAGAAATAGTACGGTGCGGTGTTGGCCATCTCCACCGTGCCGTTGCTGACGCCGTCGAGCACGCCGAAGGCGGGCATCAGTTCACCGGCGGCGTGCGTGGTGATGGTGAACTTGCCGCCGGTCATGTCGCTGACATGCTTGGAGAAGACATCGCACACGCCGAACAGGGTGTCGAGCGATTTCGGGAAGCTGGAGGCAATACGCCAGCGGATGGTGGTCTGCGCATGCACGATCGCCGGGCTCGTGCCGGCGGCGAGGATGCCGGCCAAGCCGGCACCGCGAACAAATAAACGACGCTCCATGAATAAGCACTCCTGTCGAACGATGGGGGGAAGTCGAGCGAGCGGAATTCTAGGGACCACCCCCTTGGTAGATGCGTGGTATTTACCCGCGCGGCGCGGGGCTGCGAGCCACCCGTTTGCGGGGGAACCCTGGGTTCTCAGCTGCCGGCCAGCTTCATGCGCGCGATCAGCACCGATCCGCAGGACTTGCTGCCCTGCGTGTAGACATCGGCGCCCACGGCGGCCAGGTCCTGGAACATCTGCTTCAGGTTGCCGGCGATGGTGATCTCGTGCACCGGGAAGGCGATGCGCCCGCCCTCGACCCAGAAGCCCGCCGCGCCGCGCGAGTAGTCGCCGGTGACGTAGTTGACGCCCTGGCCCATCAGCTCGGTGACGAACAGCCCACGGCCCAGCTTGCGCAGCATCGCGTCGAGGTCGTCGCCCGGTTGCGTGAGGCGGCTCTTCAGCGCCAGGTTCTGCGAGCCGCCGGCATGGCCGGTGGTGCGCAGGCCGAGCTTGCGCGCCGAATAGCTCGACAGGAAATAGCTGCGCACCACGCCGTGCTCGACCACCTTGCGCGCCGTCGTGCGCACACCCTCGTCGTCGAAGGGCGCGCTGCCCTTGCCGCGCGGGATGTGCGGATCCTCGTCGATGTCCACGTGTTCGGGCAGGATGCGCTGGCCCAGGCTGTCGAGCAGGAAGCTGGCCTTGCGGTACAGCGAGCCGCCGCTGGTGGCTTGCACGTAGGCGCCCAGCAGTCCGTTGGCGACCGGTGCCTCGAACAGCACCGGCACCTCGCCGGTGGCGACCTTGCGCGACTTCAGCCGCGACAGCGCGCGTTCGGCGGCATAGCGACCCACCGCTTCGGGCGCGGCCAGTTCGCGCGCATCGCGCATCGAGCTGTACCAGGCGTCGCGCTGCATGCCGGCGCCCTTGCCGGCGATCGGCGAGACCGACAGGTAGTGCCGCGAGGTGGCATAACCGCCACGAAAGCCACGCGTATTGCCGGCCCAGAAATGCGACTGCTGTGCCGACACGGCCGCGCCTTCGGAATTGGTGATGCGCCGGTCGGTGGCCATGGCCGCGTCTTCGCAGCGCTTGGCCAGCTCGGCCGCACGCTGCGCATCGATGTCCCAGGGAAAAAACAGCTGCAGGTCGCGCGCCACCTCGGCCGGCGTGGCCAGATCCTCGGCATCGGGCAGGCCGGCCACCGGGTCCTCGGCGGTGAAGCGCGCGATGTCGTAGGCCGCGCGCACCGTCTGCTGCAGCGCTGCCGCGGAGAAGTCCGAACTGCTGGCATTGCCGCGGCGCTGGCCGATATAGATGCTCACGCCCACCGACTTGTCACGGTTGCGCTCCACGTTTTCGAGCTCGCCCTTGCGCACCGACACCGACAAGCCCGCGCCTTCGGACACCTCGACGCTGGCGTCGCTGGCCCCGATGCCGCGAGCCCGCGCCAGGCAGTCCTCGACGATCTGCTGGAACTGCTCACGCGGGTAGGAAAAGCCATGTTCGACACGGGGACGCGACATCGTTGTCCTGGGAATAGGGGTGAGGGGGCGGGCACTATGATACCGAGCGCACCTGCTGTATCCGCCTCGCTCCATGCCCCGCCTCGCCCGCACCGACGACACGCTGCCCGAAGACGCTCCGGACGGCGTCGAAGCGCCCAGCAAGACACGGCTGAAGCATCAGGCGCACGAGTTGCAGAAGCTGGGCATGGCACTGGCCGATCTGTCCGATGCGAGGCTGGCACCGCTGCAGCTGCCCGAGCGCTTGCTCGATGCGCTGCTGCAGTACCGCCAGACACGCTCGCACGAAGGCCGGCGCCGCCAGTTGCAGTACGTGGGCAAGCTGATGCGCGAGGTCGACCCCGAGCCGCTGCGCGAAGCCGTGGCCGAAGCCAAGCTGGGCTCGGCCCGCGACACGCTGCTGCTGCACGAGGCCGAACGCTGGCGCGATGCGCTGCTGGCCGACGACGAGGCGCTGACCCGCTGGCTGCACCAGCATGCCGATTGCGATGCCCAGCGCCTGCGCAGCCTGGTGCGCGCCGCGCGCCGCGAGGCCGCGCTGCCGCCCGAGCAGCGCAACCCGCGATGCCATCGCGAACTGTTCCAGTTCATCCGGCCCTTGCTGACGGAAGCCGC
>CAYUPF010000001.1:20104-31612 GCA_964446545.1 uncultured Rubrivivax sp. | reverse complement strand
TGAGTACCTTCGATGCGGTGCGCATCGGCCTGGTCTCGACCAGCGACCGCGCGGCCAGCGGCGTCTATGCCGACCAGGGCATTCCGGCGCTGCAGGCCTGGCTGGGGCGGGCGCTGCGCAACCCCATCAGCTGGGTGACGCGGCTGATTCCCGACGAACAGACGCAGATCAGCGCCGCGCTGTACGAACTGGTCGATGCCGAACATTGCGACCTGGTGCTGACCACCGGCGGCACCGGCCCGGCGCCGCGCGATGTCACGCCCGAGGCCACGCTGGCGGTGGCGCACAAGCCGATGCCCGGCTTCGGCGAGCAGATGCGCCAGATCAGCCTGGCCTTCGTGCCCACCGCGATCCTGTCGCGCCAGGTGGCGGTGATCCGCGGCAAGGCGCTGATCATCAACCTGCCGGGGCAGCCGAAGGCGATCGCCGAGACGCTGCAGGGCCTGCCCGAGGCCACGCCGCCGGTGCCCGGCATCTTCGCGGCGGTGCCCTACTGCATCGACCTGATCGGCGGTCCCTACCTGGAAACCGACGCGTCCATCTGCAAGGCCTTCAGGCCCAAGTCGGCGCAGCGCCCAAGAACGGCCTGACGCCGGGCGCGTCAGGCGTTCGCCGCGTCCAAGCCGGCGCAGGCAAGCTTGGAGCCGCGGGGCTCGTCTACTTGACCAGCCGGTTCAGGCTCTCGGCATCGAAGCGTTCGGTGGTATGCGCATCCTGTGGCACGCAGGTCTCGCCGGGCAGTTCGCGCGCGCCGGCCGACAGCTTCTCGATGGCTTGCCACAGCAGTGCGATCTGGTGCTCCTGCGACGCGGTGCTGTCGATCAACCCCTTCATCGCCAGCGATACCGGGTCGTCGCCCTGCGTCACGCCATAGGCCGAGAAGCCCATGCGCGCGGAGGCCTCCTCACGCGCGGCATCGGCCTTGGCCTCGATGATGCGCGCCGGGATGCCCACCGCCGTGGCGCCCGCGGGCACCGGCTTCAACAGCACCGCATTCGAGCCGACGCGCGCTCCATCGCCAACGGTGAAGCCGCCCAGCACCTTGGCGCCGGCACTGACGACGACGCCGCGGCCCAGCGTCGGATGCCGCTTGGTGCCCTTGTACAGCGTGGTGCCGCCCAGCGTCACGCCCTGGTAGATGGTGCATTCGTCGCCGATCTCGGCGGTCTCGCCGATGACGATGCCCATGCCGTGGTCGATGAACACACGCCGGCCCACGGTGGCACCGGGATGGATCTCGATGCCGGTGAGAAAGCGCGCCAGGTGCGAGATGAAGCGTCCCAGCCAGCGAAAGCCGCGTGTCCAGCAGGCATGCGCCCAACGGTGCAGAACCAGTGCATGCAGGCCCGGATAACAGGTCAGCACCTCCCACGTCGAGCGCGCCGCGGGGTCGCGCTCGAGGATGCAGGTGATGTCTTCACGCAGGCGGCTGAACATGGTCGCTTTCCGGTTCACGGGCACAAAGTGTATGCCGGCTCGGCGCGGGCCGCTTGGCGGCAACGCCGGCCGCGGCCATGCGCTAACCTTGCGGCAAATCCCGAAGGCCGGCCATGAACCCGAGAATCATGCAATACCTGCTGACAGTGGTCGCCAGCCTGGCGCTGCTGGGCTGCGCCACCACCGCGACCACGCTCGATGCGCAATGGGTCAACCCGCAGGTCGTCGGCAAGCGCAGCGTGAGCAACCTCATGGTCATGTCGGCGGTGCGCGACTCGACCAACCGCCGCATCTTCGAAGACCGCATGGTCGCCGCGCTGCAGGCTGCCGGCGTGAAGGCGGTGCAGTCCTACAAGTTCATCCCCGAGGAAGGCCCGGTCGGTGAGCAGCGGCTGCGCAGTGTGCTCAAGCAGGCCGGCGTGACGCATGCGATGGTCACGCGCATCATCAACGTCAGCACCCAGGTCAACGTGTCACCGGGCATGGTGATGGGCCCGGCCTGGGGGCCTGGGTGGGGCTGGGGCGGCGGCTGGGGTCCGGGCTGGGGCGGCTTCGTCGGCTACCAGAACGCGATGTGGGCCACGAGCATCCCGCCGCAGGTCACGACCACGCAGAACGTGCATTCGGATACGCGCGTCTTCGACGCCGCCGATGCCGATGTGCTGTGGTCGGCCGCGACCACCACCGCCACCGGCTACAACTCGGTGACGCAGCTGATCGAGCAGTTCGTGCAACTGATCGTCGACACGATGGCGAAAGACGGCGTCATCTGACGCCATGACGGAACCTGGCCGCAGCGTCAGGAGCGGCGCTCGATCGCGCGGGCGATGCCTCGCAGGATGTGAACCTCTTCCTGCGTGAGCTGCGCGCGGTTCAGCAACTGCTGCATGCGCGGTATCAGCTTCTTCGGCGCGGCCGGGTCCAGGAAGCCCAGTTGCACCAGCGCGCGCTGCCAATGTTCGACCGCGCCCTGCACCGCACGCATGTCGGCCAGCGCGGCGTCCGCCGTGCGCGCCTCGACCACGAAGCCGCCGAGCGCCATGCGCCAGTCGTAGGCAACGAGCTGCACCGCCTGGGCCAGGTTCAGCGAACCGTAGCGTGCATCGGTGGGGATGCTCAGACAGGCGTGGCAGCGATAGACATCCTCGTTGCTCATGCCGAAGCGCTCGGAACCGAAGACGAAGGCCACGCGCAGCGCCGTGTCGCGCAGCGTCTCGAAATGCGCGCGCGGCGCATGCGTCGGCGGACCGAAGTCGCGCGGCGTCATGGCCGTGGCGCAGGCATGGTGCACGCCGTCCAGCGCCTCGTCCAGGCTGGCGACGATGCGCGCACGCACCAGGATGTCGGCCGCACCGCTGGCCATGGCTACCGCCTCCTCGCGTGACAGCACGTCGGCAAAGCGCGGCTGCACCAGCACCAGCTCGGAGAAGCCCATGACCTTCATCGCACGCGCGGCCGCACCCACGTTGCCGGCGTGGCTGGTATGCATCAGGACAAAGCGCGTCGGGTCGGGAGGCGGGGTCATCGGCGGCTAAAATCGATGCTTGCCGCGGCATTCTCGCCGCCCGCGTTCTTTGCCACCGCTGCGGCGCCCTGCCTCCTCTTCGCGACCCCGCCCATGTCACAAGCCCTGCATCCCATGCTCAACATCGCCGTCAAGGCGGCGCGCTCGGCGGGCGCGATCATCAACCGTGCGGCACTGGACATCGACCTGCTCAAGGTCAACACCAAGAACCCGAACGACTTCGTCACCGAGGTCGACCATGCGTCCGAGCGCATCATCATCGACACGCTGCTCGAAGCCTATCCGGGCCACGGCATCCTGGCCGAGGAATCGGGCCGCACGCATGGCGCCAAGCACAGCGACTACGTCTGGATCATCGACCCGCTGGACGGCACCACCAACTTCATCCACGGCCTGCCCACCTATGCGGTGTCGATCGCACTGGCGCACCGCGGCCAGGTGCAGCAGGCCGTCGTCTACGACCCGGCGCGCAACGACATGTTCTATGCCTCCAAGGGGCGCGGCGCCTTCCTCAACGACCGGCGGCTGCGTGTCAGCAAGCGTACGCGGCTGGCCGACTCGCTGATCGGCACCGGCTTTCCCTTTCGCAAGGGCGACAACTTCAAGCAATACCTGAAGATCTTCGAGACGGTGATGCAAAGCTGCGCCGGCCTGCGCCGCCCCGGCGCCGCAGCGCTGGACCTGTGTTACGTCGCCGCCGGCTGGTACGACGGCTTCTTCGAAACCGGGCTGCAACCCTGGGACGTGGCCGCGGGCTCGCTGATGGTCAGCGAGGCCGGCGGGCTGATCGGCAATTTCACCGGCGACGCCGACTTCCTGCACCAGCGGGAGGTGGTCGCCGGCAATCCGAAGGTCTACGGCCAACTGGTGCACCTGCTCGCGGCGCATACGCAGGTGGTGCCCGGCGCATCGACGGCCGGCGATGCGCCGCAAGCCGCCGTGTAGGCGCCATCCGACAAGAGTACGCGTGTTCCACCGGATGCGCGCGTGCGCCGTGACGGCGATACTTGAACTGGCGCAGGTGTGTCTTGCATGGGGCAGATCGCCATTCGCCGGCCGCACCGAACCGCAGGATCCGCCATGCTGCCCACGCAGCCGCTCAAGACCTACATCGTCGAGGACAGCCGGGTCATCCGGGAGAACCTGATCGCCACGCTGGAAGAGCTCGTGCCGGTCGAGGTCGTCGGCACGGCCGAGGACGAGGCCAGCGCCGTACGCTGGCTGGCCGAACCCGGCCACCACGCCGACCTGCTGATCGTCGACATCTTCCTGAAGTCCGGCACCGGGTTGGGCGTGCTGCGCGCGGCCAACGTGCGCCCGCGGCAGCACCGCGTAGTGGTGCTCAGCAACTTCGCCACGCCGGACATGCGCAGCAAGTGCCTGGAACTGGGCGCCGACCAGGTGTTCGACAAGTCCAACGACATCGACGCGCTGATCCGCTATTGCGGCCGCCTGGCCGACGGCGATGCCGACCACAGCGGCTGGGGTGCGCTGAGCTGATCGCGTGACTACTGGATCAGCCCGTTCTTCAGCGCGTAGTAGGTCAGCTCGCTGTTCGACTGCAACTGCATCTTTTCCATCACCCGCGTGCGATAGGTGCTGACGGTCTTGACGCTCAACGACATGCTCTCGGCCATGTGGCCGATGGTCTCGCCCTTGGCCAGGCGCAGGAAGACCTGCAACTCGCGCTCGGACAGCAGTTCGTGAGGCGCCTTCTCGCCGCCGTCGACCAGTGTTTCGGCCAGGCGCTCGGCCACGCCGGCAGTGATGTACTTGCGCCCGCGCGCGACGACGCGGATGGCGCGCACGATCTCGTCGGGATCGCAGTCCTTGTTCAGGTAGCCGGCAGCGCCCTGACGCAGCAGCGTGGTGGCGTAGTGCTCCTCGGCAAAGCCGCTGAGGATCAGCACCGGCAGATCGGGCGCGCGCGCACGGATCGCGGCCAGCGTGTCGACACCGCCCTGCCCCGGCATCGAGATGTCCAGCAGCACCACGTCGACCTCGCCCTGGCGCACGATGTCCAGCGCCTCGCGGCCGTTGGCGGCCTCGCCGGCGATGGCGAAATCGATCTGGTCGGCAAAAAACTGGCGCAGTCCGGCACGCACCATGGCATGGTCGTCGACGATGGCAATGCGGATCATGGCGGCGTGGATGTGGTGGCGTCCGATGATCCCACGTTTAGCCGGAACGCGACATGAGGTTCAAGCAGGTGATGCGCCGCAACCCGGTGGTGCTGGCGCTGGCCGCGGCCACGGTGGCGGTGCTGCTGTTCATCAGCGAAGGCTCGTACTTCCGCGCCGCGCTGACGCTCGATGCGCTGAACGAGATGGCCCAGGCGCGCAGCAACCTGCAAGGCCTGGAGCGCAGCTTCGTCGACGCCGAGGCCGGGCAGCGCGGCTTCCTGCTGACCGACCGCAACGAGTACCTGCAGCCCTATGAACGCGCGCTGCAGGACATCGAGGCCACCTTTACCTTCCTGGAGCGCTACTACGCCGACGAACCGGCATCGGCGGCGCTGCTGAAGCAGCTGCGCAAGGTATCGGAAACGCGCCTGTCCGAACTGGCGCTGACCATCCGGCTGCACCAGCAAGGGCGCGAGACCGCGACGCGCGACATCGTGCTCACCGACATCGGCAAGGAACAGATGGATCGCATCCGCGGCCTCAGCGCCGAGCTGCTGGCGCGCGAGACGCAGCGCGTGCAGCAGGGCCGCGACGACGTCGATCGCACGCTGACGCTGAGCCGCATCGGCATCGCCGTACTCAGCATGGTCGGCCTGGTGGCGCTGTTCATGGTGCTGCGCAAGGGCGTGCTGCTGCACGAGTCGCAGCAGCAGCAGCAGCGCCTGCTGCAGGCCGAGCGCGACCGGCTCGAGGTCGAGGTGGCGCAGCGCACCGCCAGACTCACCGAACTGGCGCGCCACCTGCAGACGGCGCGCGAGGACGAGCGCGGCCGCCTGGCGCGCGACCTGCACGACGAACTGGGCGCGCTGCTGACCTCGGCCAAGCTGGACGCGGCACGCATCCGCCCGCGACTGGCTGCGGCCGCACCCGAGGCGATGGATCGTCTGGCGCATCTGGTGGACACACTCAACAGCAGCATCGCGCTGGGCCGGCGCATCATCGAGGACCTGCGTCCGTCCACGTTGAGCAACCTGGGGCTGGCGACGACGCTGGAGATCCTGGCGCGCGAGTTCGCCGAGAGCGCCGGCGTCAAGGTGCACAGCCAGCTGCAGCCGGTGACGCTGTCGCCGGACGCCGAGCTGGTGATCTACCGCGTGGTACAGGAGGCCATCACCAACATCGGCAAGTACGCCAAGGCGCGCCAGGTGTGGATCACGCTGGCCCAGACCGACGGGCAGGTCGAGGCATCGGTGCGCGACGACGGCATCGGTTTCGACACCACGGCGGCGCCGGCCTCGGCCTATGGCCTGCTGGGCATGCGCTTTCGCGTCGAGGCCGGGGGCGGCACGATCGCGCTGCAATCGGCGCCGGGCCAGGGCACCTGCGTGCAGGTGCGGCTGCCGCAGGCCGCAGTCGGCACCGCCTGAGGAGTAGAGCGCCGACTTGCTTGTGCCACCGGCCACGCCTACGCCACATCGCGCCGCCGTCCTACAGCCACGGCGGCAGCGCGCCGATACGGCCGGCGCATGGCCTTGCCTACAGTGCCACCAGGGTACTCAACCCACCCACAGCAAGGAGCAAGCGCATGAACCGCCGCCCCATCCTCCATGCCGCGGCTCTGGTCATCGTGTTCTTCGTCGCGTCGGGCTGCGCGATCGCGCGCGAGCCGCAAAGCCCGGACCACCACAGCGACGACAACGCCATCACCGCCTCGGTGAAGACCCGTCTCGCGCGCAGCCCCGGCGTCGATGGCGCCGCCATCACGGTCGACACCCTGCAGGGCATCGTCATGCTGGCCGGTGTCGCTCGAACTGCCACCGAAAAGGCGACGGTCGAATCGATCGCGATGCAGGTGCCGGGCGTGGTGGCGGTGAAGAGCGTCATCGACGTGCGACCCTAGAAGATGTCCGGCTCCGGTATCGCCATGCCGAAGCCGGTCTCCAAGAAGTCGAAGTCGCAACCCTGGTCGGCCTGCAACACGTGGCGGCCGAAGACCCAGCCGTAGCCGCGCTCGTAGCGCGGCGGCGGCGCCACCCAGGCAGCGCGGCGTGCCGCCAGTTCGGCGTCGCTCACCTCCAGATGGATGCGCCGCGCCGGCACGTCCACGCTGATGCGGTCGCCCGTGCGCAGCAGCGCGAGCGGCCCCCCCACCGCTGCTTCGGGCGCGCAATGCAGCAGGCAGCCGCCGTAGCTGGTGCCACTCATGCGCGCATCGCTCAGCCGCAGCATGTCGCTGACGCCGGCCTTCAGCAGCTTGGTCGGGATCGGCAGCATGCCCCACTCCGGCATGCCCGCGCCCTTGGGGCCGGCGTAGCGCAGCACCAGCACGTCGTCGGCCGTGACGTCCAGGTCCGGGTCGTCCACCGCCTTCTTCAGCGACGGGTAGTCGTCGAAGACCAGCGCGCGGCCGCTGTGGCGCAACAGGCGCGGGGCACAGGCGCTGGGCTTGATGACCACGCCGTCCGGCGCCAGGTTGCCGCGCAGCACGGCCAGCGCGCCTTCGGCATAGATTGGTTGCTCCAACGGCCGGATGACGTCGTCGTCGTGGACCTCGCTGCCATCGATGTTGTCGCCCAGCGTGCGGCCGTTGACCGTCATCGCCTCGGTCTTCAGGTGGCCGCGGATGCGCTGCAGCATCGCCGGCAGCCCGCCGGCGTAGAAGAAGTCTTCCATCAGGTAGCGCTCGCCGCTGGGCCGGATGTTGGCGATCACCGGCACGTGGCGGCTGGCGGCGTCGAAGTCGTCCAGCGTGATCGCATGGCCGGCGCGCCGCGACATCGCGATCAGGTGAATGATGGCGTTAGTGCTGCAACCCATCGCCATGGCGCAGGCGATGCCGTTGTGGAAGCTGGCGCGGCTCAGCACCCGCGATGGCCTCAGGTCCTCCCACACCATCTCGACGATGCGCCGGCCGCAGGCCGCGCTCATGCGCACGTGGCCCGCATCGGCGGCGGGGATGCTGGACGCACCGGGCAGCGTCAGGCCCAGCGCCTCGGCGATGCCGGTCATCGTCGCCGCGGTGCCCATCGTCATGCAGGTGCCGTGGCTGCGCGCGATGCCGGCTTCCATCTCCTGCCACGCCTGGTCGGACAGGCGGCCGGCGCGGCGCTCGTCCCAGTACTTGAAGGCATCGGAGCCCGAGCCCAGCACCCGACCCTTCCAGTGGCCGCGCAGCATCGGCCCGGCCGGCAGGAAGACGAAGGGCAGGCCGGCGCTGATCGCGCCCATCGTCAGCCCCGGCGTGGTCTTGTCGCAGCCGCCCATCAGCACCGCGCCGTCCACCGGATGGCTGCGCAGCAGCTCCTCGGTTTCCATCGCCAGGAAGTTGCGGTACAGCATGGTCGTCGGCTTGACGATCGGCTCCGACAGGCTGATGGCCGGCAGCTCCAGCGGCAGCCCGCCGGCTTGCAGCACGCCGCGCTTGACGTCGTCGACGCGCTGCTTGAAGTGCGCATGGCAGGGGTTGGCATCGCTCCAGGTGTTGACGATGGCGATCACCGGCTTGCCCGCCCAGTCCTGCGGACCGTAACCCATCTGCATCAAGCGCGAGCGGTGGCCGAAGGAGCGGAAGTCGTCGGGCGCGAACCAGCGCGCACTGCGCAAGGTCGAGGCGGCTCTGTGGGTCATGGTCGTGCATCCTTCTGCGGGTCTGTCCCTCACTGTACGGGAGGCGGCCTGACGTAGAGTGCAGGCCTCCATGCAGCAAGCCACCCCCTCCACCGCCAAGGCCGCCGCATGGATGGCGGGCTGGCTGACGCTGATGCTGGTCATCGCCGTCGCCGGCCGTGAAGCCACACGCGACGTGGCCGTGTTCCAGGTGATGGCCATGCGCTCCGTCATCGGCCTGGTGCTGCTGTGGCCGCTGCTGCACGCCAATGGTGGCCTGGCCGCCATCCGCACGCGGCGCGTGCGCGACCATGCGGCGCGCAACGTCGTGCACTACGGCGCGCAGTACGCGTGGTTCGTGGCGCTGACGATGATCCCGCTGGCGCAGGTGGTGGCCATCGAATTCACGATGCCGATCTGGACCATCCTGCTGGCCGCCGCCTTCCTGGGCGAACGCATCACACGCTGGAAGTTGCTGGCGGTGGCGCTGGGGCTGTTGGGCGTGGGCCTGGTGGTGCGCCCGGACGCGGCGGGCCTGAACGCCGGCCAGCTGGTGGCGCTGGCTGCGGCCGGGGGTTTTGCCGTCTCGGTGATCCTGACCAAGTCGCTGACACGCACGGACGACGCGCTGGCCATCATCTTCTGGATGCTGCTGATCCAGTCGATCCTGGGCGTGCTGCCGGCACTGGCGGTGTGGCGCTGGCCCTCGGCCACCGGCTGGGGCTGGATCGGGGTGGTGGCTTTCTGCGGCACCTTCTCGCACTACTGCATGGCGCGCGCGCTGCGCCATGCCGAGGCCACCGTGGTGGTGCCGATGGACTACCTGCGCGTGCCGCTCACTGCGCTGGCCGGCTGGCTGATCTATGCCGAGCGCATGGACCTGCTCACCCTGCTGGGCGCCGCGCTGATCCTCGGCGGCAACCTGCTGAACACGCGCCACGCCGCGGCGCGTTGAAGCTGCCGCCCGTTCCACGCTCTTCGATGGAGGCTGATGCCATGGATATGCCGAGCCTGCACAACCCGCTGTTTGCCACCTACGTGATCGCCGCCACGCTGATGATCCTGAAGGCCGTGTCCATGTCCTGGCTGACCGTGGCACGCATGCTGCAGGCCAACGGCGGCTTCCGCGCGCCCGAGGACATCCGCAGGACCCCGATGAACCCCAGGCCCGAGGCGCGCCAGATGTTGCCCGACGAGCGAGTGGAACGCATCCGGCGCATCCACCTGAACGACCTTGAGAACTTGCCCTTCTTCCTGGCCGCCGGCTTCCTGTACGTGCTCACCGCGCCGCCGCTGTGGCTGGCGCAGGTGCTGCTGTATGGCTACGTGCTGTCGCGTCTGCTGCACTTCGGCGCCTACCTGACGGCGCAAGCGCACGACCTGCGTGCCGCGCTTTGGACCGTGGGTTCGCTGATCCTGCTGTTCATGACCGTGCGCACGCTGTTCGCCGCGCTGGCGAGCTTGTAGACGGACCCACGGCCCCGCCCCGGCGTGCTAGATTCGACGCCACATCCCCCTTGCCGCGGCCGACGATGAATCCCCTGCCACGACTGACCCGGCTGCTGTGCTGCATGGCGGCCAGCCTGAGCCTGGCGGCCTGCGGCGGCGGTGAGATCGGCGGCACCGTCAGCGGGCTGGGCAACGACCTCAGCGTCACGCTGCTCAACAACGGCAGCGATGCGCTCACCGTCAGCCGCAACGGCGACTTCAGCTTTGCCGACACGGTCGCGGCCAATGACCGCTATGCAGTGACGGTGGGCACGCAGCCGACAGGACAGTGGTGCAGCGTCGCCGACGGCGTGGGCACCATCGATGCCGACGGCAGCTCGATCGACAGCGTGCGCGTCAGCTGCGCCTTCTCCGCCAGCCTGCGCGGCACGGTTTCGGGGCTGGTGCCCGGCGCCGCGGTGACGCTGGTCAACAACGGCAGCCCGCTGGTGGTGGCCGCCGACGGCCCCTTCGCTTTCACCGAGGCGCTGACCGACGGCACACGCTACGAAGTGCGGGTGCTGGTGCAGCCCGTGGGCGCCGTCTGTGTCGTGCAGAACGGCAGCGGCAGCTTCATCGCCGCCAGCTTCCAGGACATCAACGTCCTGTGCAGCTGAGCACCCTGCAGCACCTGCGCTTGCTGATCATTGCCGGCCGTACGCGCAGCGGCTCGCTGAACCTGCGCCTGGCTGGCGCGGCGATCAGGCCGGCGTAGCGCACGCGCTCCGGTGTGATCCACAGGCACCGCCGCGACGGTGCAGGCCATGCCGATGGCTGCATGCCCCTGTCTGCGGCTCAGCGGTACTTGCGCAGCTCCATCTTGCCCAGCTGTTCGCGATGCACCTCGTCGGGCCCGTCGGCCAGGCGCAGCACGCGCGACATCGCATAGGCATGGGCCAGACCGAAGTCGTTGCTGGTGCCGCCGCCGCCGTGCGCCTGGATGGCCCAGTCGATGACGCGCGAAGCCATGTTCGGCACCGCCACCTTGATCATCGCGATCTCGGTGCGCGCCGCCTTGTTGCCCACGGTGTCCATGCGCTCGGCGGCGTTCAGCGTCAGCAGCCGTGCCTGCTCGATGAGGATGCGCGATTCGGCGATGCGCTCCAGCGTCACGCCCTGCTCGGCCACCGGCTTGCCGAAGGCCACGCGCGACAGCGCGCGCCGGCACAGCCGTTCCAGCGCGCGCTCGGCCAGGCCGATCTGGCGCATGCAGTGGTGGATGCGCCCCGGCCCCAGCCGGCCCTGCGCGATCTCGAAGCCGCGGCCTTCGCCGAGCAGCATGTTCGACGCCGGCACGCGCACGTTCTGGAACTGCACCTCCGAGGCGCG
>CAYUPF010000001.1:0-20004 GCA_964446545.1 uncultured Rubrivivax sp. | reverse complement strand
AGCCAGCGCTGCTGGTGCTCGGGCGTGCCGTAGCGCGCCAGCACCTCCATGTTGCCGGTGTCCGGCGCCGAGCAATTGAAGACTTCCGGCGCCAGGAAGCTGCGGCCCATGATCTCGCACAGTGGGGCGTATTCCAGGTTGGTCAGGCCGGCGCCGTGCTCCGACTCGGGCAGGAACAGGTTCCACAGCCCGGCGGCGCGCGCCTTGGGCTTGAGCTCGTCGATGATGGGCAGCACCTTCCACGGGCCCAGCGTCTCCGCCTCCTCGACGTGGCGCTGTTCGTTGGGATAGATGTGCTCATCCATGAAGGCCGCGAGGCGCTTCTGCAGGTCCTGTACCTTGGGGGAGGGTTCGAAGGCCATGGTCTTTTCCTCGTTCACGACGGTGCCCCATTGTCGCGGCTGCGCGCGGCCAGTTCGTACGAGACCCGCGGCGACGCTGCCGCACGGAATCGCGCACGATCAGCCGCCCGGCGACGCCGCCAACCGCCTGGCCAGCGCGCTGGCCGGCGTGGGCAACGGCCCCGCGGCCACCGCGTCGTCAACCCGACGCGCCAGCCGTACGGCGCCGCTCGGCCACCTGCAGGTGGCACCAGGCGGCGCGCAATGCGCCCGGCTCGATGCCGGTGGCCTGCACACGCTTCAGCATGTCGCCGACCACATGTGCGCCTTCGGTCGGCCCGCCGGATTCCAGGTCGCGCAGCATCGAGGCCGTCAGCACCGACTGGTGGTCGGACATCATCGAGCGGAACACCGCCATCGGCGCCTCGCGCGGCTCGTACCCCGCGGCGCGGGCCGCCGCCTGGCAGGCGACGAAACTCTGCTCGAACAGCGCCGCGCCATCGTCGGCAGCCAGGATGTCGCCGACCGTGCCGCGCATCAGGCAGGTCATCGCCGCCAGCGTGGCCAGACCGACGAATTTCTCCCACAGCGCGCGCATCATCTGCGCGTCCAGTTCGGCCGTCACCGGCGTGCGGCGGAACAGCGCCAACAGATCTTCCAGCTTGGCGCCGGTGTCGCCGGCACTGCCGGTCAGCGGCCCGAACACGATGCGATGCAGCGGGCCGAGTTGATGCACCTCGCCATCCGACGACAAGGTCGCTGGGATGCCGCAGCTGCCGCCTGCCACACGCGCCGGCCCGAACGCAGCCTGAAGCCGCTCGACATGGGCCAGGCCGTTGAGCAGCGGCACCAGCGTCGTGCACTTGCCCATGGCCGGCGCGATGGTCTCGATGGCCGCGTCCAGGTCATAGGCCTTGCAGGCCAGCAGCAGCAGATCGGCGGGCGCGGCGATGTCCTGGCGCAGCAGTGCACGTACCGGCACCGTGAAATCACCATGCGGGCTGCGCACCACCAGGCCACGCTCGCGCAGCTGCGCCTGGCGGCGCGCACGCACCAGAAATGTGAGGTCGGCACCGGCCTGCACCAGGCGGCCGCCGAAATAGCCGCCGATCGCGCCGGCGCCCAGAACCAGAATCTTCATGTCACTTCACCTCATTCGAAAGACGAGCCCCGGTCTCAGTATCCGACGAGCAGGCCCAGGCCATCCGCGCCCGGCTGCAGATCGACAGCCGCCACGGACAGGGCACGAGAGTGTGCAACTGTGCCGGCCGCCGACCGACCCGGGGCGCTCAGCGCGCCGCGCCCCAGCGATCCAGCTTGAGCGCGGCGGCGCAGGTGCAACCGTACAGCACCATGGCCGCGGCGCTCAGCGCGAACAGCTGCCAGGCACTGGCGCCGTGCGCCACCAGCACGCTGCCGCCCACGGCCACCAGCCCCAGCCGCATCGTCGCCGCGAACACCGGGCCGGCCATGCGCCCGGCCCCCTGTGACGCGAAGTACAGCGTCAGCCCGACGCCGAAGAAGGCGAAGGCCGGCCCGGCCCAGCGCAGGAACTGGCGGCCGTAGTCCAGCACCTGTTCGTCGCGCGTGAAGATCGCGACCCACAGGTCCGGGTGCAGCGCCACCACCAGCCCCACCGCGCCCAGCATCGCGGCGGTGACGCCGGCCGCCGTCCAGGCCACGCGACGCGCGCGTGCCACGTGGCCGGCGCCGATGGCCATGCCCACCATCGGCACCGACGCCAGGCCGATGCCGAAGGCCACCGTGCTCATCAGGAACTCCAGCCGCTGGCCGATGGCAAAGCCGGCCAGCGGCAGCACGCCCAGCTGGGCGACGAAGCCAGCCATCAGCAGCATCGTCGTCACCGACTGCAGCGGCGACAGGCAGGCCACCGCGCCCACCTTGAGGATGGCGCCGAAGAGCTCGCGCCGGATCGGCATGCCGCCGAAGGCCAGGCGCAGCCGGCCGCGGCCGCTGCGCAGGTACCAGAACAGCCACGCGGCGCCGAGCGCCTGCGACAGGATCTGCCCCAGCGCCACGCCCGGCATGCCCAATCGCGGCACGGTGCCCCAACCCAGGCCGAGCAGCCCACCCAGCGTGATCTGCAACAACGCCGCGCCGATCAGCGCCGTCGAGGGCACGCGCATGTTGCCGGTGCCGCGCAGGATCGAGGCCAGCGTGTTGAACAGCCACACCGCCAGTGCGCCGCAGAACAGCACCGTGGCATAGGCCAGCGCCTCGCGCAGCACTTCGCCGCGGCCGCCGAGCAGCTGGAACAACGGTGCCGCGATGCTCAGGAACAGCAGCGAATAGAGCACGCCGCCGGTGACACCGATGAGCAGCGCATGCAGCGCCACCGACTGCGCGCGCTGCGCATCGCCGGCACCGAAGGCCCGCGCCAACGCCGAGGCAACGCCGCCGCCCATGGCGCCGGCCGACAGCATGCCGGTCAGCATGGCGAACGGAAACACCAGCCCCAGCGCGGCCAGCGGCACGACACCGAGCACACCGACGTAGAAGGTCTCGGCCAGGCCCACCAGCACGGCCATCGACGTGGCCATGACGTTGGGCGCGGCCAGGCGCAGCAACGTGCGCAGGATCGGGCCGTCGACCAGCACCGACGGCGCCGCGGCTGGACTCAGGGCTGCAACACCACCCGGCCGACGACGCGGCCGTGCGCCAGATCGTCCAGCGCCTGGTTGACGCTGGCCAGCGGGCGCAGGTCCAGCGGGATCTCGGGCAGCTTGATGCGCTGCGCCAGCGCCACCAGCTCGCGCAATTCGTTCAGCCCGGCCACGTAGGAGCCACTGATCTGGATCGACTTCAGCGGGAACATCGGCAGCGGCATGCGGAACTCGCCGCCGAACAGGCCGACGATCACCACCTGCCCGGTGCGCCGCACCAGGTTCACCGCCAGCGAAGAGCTCGATTCCGCGCCGACGAAGTCCACCGCGCCGGCGATGTTCATGTTGCAGGCCTTGCCGATGGTCTTCAGCGCATCGGGCGCGTTCGGGTCGAAGGCCAGTGCCGCGCCGTGCTGCAGCGCGGCCTCGCGCTTGGCGGGATCGGGGTCGATGGCGACGACCCTGGCCTTGCGGGTCGCCGACAGCAGCGCCACCGCCGTCATACCGACGCCGCCGCAACCAATCACGGCCACGTGGTCGTCGGCCGTCATCGGCGCCAGCTTGTTGATCGCGCCGTATGCGGTAATGCCCGCGCAGGCGAAGGTGGCGGCGCGCGCCGGCTCCAGGCTGCCGATGGGCACCAGATAGCGGGCATGCGGCACGCGCACCAGGTCGGCATAGCCGCCGGGCAGCTGAATGCCCAGGTTGCGCGACGCGCGCGGGCACAGATGGTCGTCGCCGCGCTCGCACACCGGGCACTCACCACAACCCAGCCAGGGGTAGACGATGACCTTGTCGCCCAGCTTCACGCCCTGCACGTCGGGGCCGATCTCGACCACCTCGCCGCCGATCTCGTGGCCCATGGTCACCGGCAGCGCGGTGCCGGCGCGTTCCAGCGACGACATCTTGCCACCGCCCATGTCGAAGCCGCCGGCCTGGATGTGCAGGTCCGAGTGGCACATGCCGCAGTGCGTGATGCGCACCGTCACTTCATGTCCGGTGGGGGCGGCCAGGTCTTCCGTCATCGCCTCGAGGGCGCCGCCCCATTTGGGGAAGGCCCAGCGGTGCGCGCAGCGGTAATTCATTCGGTTCTCCATGGTGGGGTTGGACGGTGCCAACCCAGACGGTAGCATCAGTTCGACCCCGCCACCGCCGCCCCCACCATGAGCGAAAACGCCTACCTGCGACAACCCACGCTGCACGGCGACTGCGTGGTCTTCGTCAGCGACGACGATCTGTGGCGCGCCAGCACCGACGGCGGCCGCGCGCAGCGGCTCACCGCGGGGCTGTCGGAGCCGTCCACGCCCTGCCTGTCGCCCGATGGGCGCTGGCTGGCCTACATCGGCCGCGACGAGCAGCACCCCGAGGTGCAGCTGATGCCGGCCGAGGGCGGGCCGAGCCGGCGCCTGACCTGGCTGGGCCCGGACACGCTGGTGCGCGGCTGGACGCCGCAAGGCCACATCCTTTTCGTCAGCACGCACGGCCAGCCCTTCTTCCGCAACCACCAGGCCTTCAGCCTCGACCCCGCCGGCGGCATGCCACAGCCGCTGAAGCTGGGCCAGGTCAACCACCTGGCCTTCGGGCCGGGTGGCGCGCGGGTCATCGGCCGCAACACCGCCGACCCGGCGCGCTGGAAACGCTACCGCGGCGGCACCGCCGGCCATCTGTGGATCGACGCGGCAGGCAGCGGCCCCTTCCGCCGCATGAGCGAGCTGCAGGGCAACCTGAGCTGCCCGATGTGGATTGGCGAGCGCGTTTACTTCCTGTCCGATGCCGAAGGTGTGGGCAACCTCTATTCCTGCCTCGGCGACGGCAGCACTCTGCGCCGCCACACCGACCATGCCGAGTTCTACGCGCGCCACGCGCAAAGCGACGGCAAGCGCATCGTCTACCAATGCGGCGCGCGGCTGTGGCTCTTCGATCCGGCGCTCGGGCAGACGCAGGCGCTGGACATCCGCGTGCCCAGCGCGCGTACGCAGGCGGCGCGCCGCTTCGTGCCGGCCGACGCGCACGTGGGCACGGCGTGCTTGCACCCGGCCGGGCACAGCCTGGTGCTGGACACACGCGGCAAGCTGTTCACCCTGCCGCTGTGGGACGGCGCGGTGCGCCAGCCGGGCGTGGCCGACGGCGTGCGCTACCGCCACGGCCAGTGGCTCGCCGACGGCCAGACGCTGCTGGTCGTCGGCGATGCCAGCGGCGAGGAACGCATCGAGCTGCATGCCGACGCCAGCGTGCGCGTGCTCGACTGGGACATCGGCCATGTCGAGAGTCTCAGCGCCGCGCCGCAGGGCACGCGCGTGGCGCTGGCCGATCACCGCAACCAGCTGCTCGTCGGCGACACCGCCAGCGGCCAGATCGCGGTGGTGGACCGCAGCGACGCGGGCCGCTGCGAGGATCTGGCCTGGTCGGCCGATGGCAGCTGGCTGGCCTACAGCCACCAGGCCACGTCGCGCCAGCGCGCCATCAAACTGTGCGAGGTGGCCAGCGGCATCTGCACAGGCATCACGCAGCCCGAGTTCCGCGACTACAGCCCCAGCTTCGACCCGCAGGGGCGCTGGCTGTACTTCCTGTCGCTGCGCACCTACGACCCGGTGTACGACAGCGTGCAGTTCGAGATGAGCTTCCCGCGTGCCGCGCGGCCTTACCTGGTGGCGCTGCGCGCCGGCGGGCCGGCGCCCTTCGAGCGCGAGCCCAAGGGCCTGAAGACCGAGGACAAGGAGGCCAGCGCCGACAAGGCCGCGCCCGCGCCGCTGCGCATCGACCTGGACGGCATCGGCCAGCGCATTGCCGCCTTCCCGGTGGCCGAAAACCGCTTCGGCAAGCTGGCCGGCGCGGCCCACGGCAAGGTGGTGTGGACGGTGCTGCCCATCGAAGGCCAACAGGGCCGCGGCGGCCACAAGGAAGGCGGCGGCCGGCTCGAAGTCTTCGACTTCGAGACGCTGCGCGCCGACACGCTGATGGCCAAGGTCGACGACTTCTCGCTCGGTGCCGACCACCACACGCTGCTGATCCGCGACGGCAAGCGCTGGCGCGCCATCGCCGTGGACCATCGCGAGGACCGGCGCGACGACAGCGGTGACGCGCCGTCGCGCAAGAGCGGCTGGCTGGACCTGGGGCGCATCCGCGTGTCGGTGGACCCCAAGCTCGAATGGCGGCAGATGCTGCGCGAGGTATGGCGGCTGCAGCGCGACCACTTCTGGGTCGCCGACATGTCCGGCATCGACTGGCCGGCGATGTTGCGCCGCTACGAGCCGCTGCTTGTACGCGTCGCCACGCGCGCCGAGCTGTCCGACCTGATCTGGGAGCTGCAAGGCGAGCTGGGCACCTCGCATGCCTACGAATCCGACGGCGATCACCGCAAGCCGCCGCAGGTAGCGCTGGGCCATCTGGCGGCCGAACTGCGGCTGGTGGAAGCCGACGAAAGCTATGAGATCACGCGCATCGTGATGGGCGACACCTGGGACGCCAGCGCCGATTCGCCGCTGCGCGCGGTGGGCGTGGAGGCACGCGTGGGCGAGCGCATCGTCGCCGTCAACGGCCAGCGCGCATCGCGCACGCGCCCGCCTCAGGCGCTGCTGGTGAATCAGGCCGGCTGCAAGGTGGAACTGACGCTGGCCTCAGGCCAAGGCGATCGCGACTCGCGGCGCCAGGTACTGGTAACGACGCTGGCCGACGAGGTGCCGGCGCGCTATCGCGAGTGGGTCGAACACAACCGCGCCTGGGTACACGCGCAGTCGCAAGGGCGCGTCGGCTACCTGCACCTGCCGGACATGATGGCCGACGGCTTCGCCGAGTTTCACCGCTACTTCGGCGCCGAATGCGACCGCGACGCGCTCATCGTCGACCTGCGCTACAACCGCGGCGGCCATGTGTCCGAGCTGCTGCTGGAGAAGGTGGCGCGCAAGCGCATCGCCTACAACGTGCCGCGCTGGGGCCGCACCCTGCCCTACCCCGAGGAATCGGCCGCCGGCCCGGTGGTGGCGCTGTGCAACGAACATGCGGGCAGCGACGGCGACATCTTCGCGCACGGCTTCAAGCTGATGGGCATCGGCCCGCTGGTGGGCACGCGCACCTGGGGCGGCGTCATCGGCATCTGGCCGCGCCAGTTGCTGGTGGACGGTACCGAGACCACGCAGCCGGAGTATTCGTTCTGGTTCCGCGATGTCGGCTGGGGCGTGGAGAACCACGGCACCGACCCGGACATCGAGGTCGACAACGCACCGCAGGACGCCGCCGCCGGGCACGACCGCCAGCTCGAGACGGCGCTGGCCACGGCGCTGAAGCTGGCCGAGGGCCGCGCAACGCAGCTGCCCAGCATGGCGCAACGGCCCAACCTGGCGGCACCGCCGCTACCGCTGCGCGCGCGCTGATCGACTCAGGCATCGAGCAGTACATACATTCTCGGATCTCCCGCAGCGGCGTGCCGAGCTCAGCACCAACACCGTCGCAGGCGGCGCCAAGCCACCGGCCCGTCAGTGGATCGCAGCGTACATGATGCCTTCCTGCGTGGCTTCGGCACCGGAGAATTCCACCACCACCTTACCCTGCTTGGCCACCAGGATGCGGTCGGAGATCGACATCACCTCGGGCAGGTAGGACGAGATCACCACCACCGCCTTGCCAGCGTCTGCCAGGCGGTTGATCTCGGCATGGATCTCGGTGATCGCGCCGACATCGACGCCGCGGGTCGGCTCGTCGAAGATGATCACGTCGGGGTCCTGCACCAGCGATTTGGCGATGACCACCTTCTGCTGGTTGCCGCCCGACAGCTCGATCACCTTGACGTCCTTGCCGATCGCGCGCACGTTCAGCAGCTGGGTCCAGTGTTCGCTGATCTGTGCGGCACGCGACTTCGAGACCAGGCCGAAGGCGTTGCCCAGCCGGCCGAGCAGCCCCATGTAGATGTTCTGGGCCACCGACATGGTCTCGAAGAAGCCTTCGACCTTGCGGTCCTCGGTGACGTAGGCGATGCCGTCGCGCACCGCGGCCCGAGCCACCCGGTAGCGCACCGGCTTGCCGCGCAGCAGCACTTCGCCGCCATGGAAGAAGTCGCGCTTGATCAGCCCGGCGACGACCTTGAAGGTTTCGGTGCGCCCGGCACCGACCAGCCCGAACACACCGGTCACCTGTCCGGCAAAGACCGACAGCGAATTGTTCTTCACCATCGACGCCATGCGCAGGTTGCGCACCGACAGCAAGCATTCGCCGGCCGGGCGTACCTGCGTCTTGCGCTGGCCGTACAGGGTCTGCGACAGGTCACGCCCGACCATCGCCTGCACGATGCGCGCGCGGTCGAAATTGCTCTTCAGGTCGGTGACCACGTGCCTGGCGTCGCGCAGCACGGTGATGCGGTCGGCCAGCTGCAGCGCTTCTTCGAGCGCATGCGAGATGAAGATCACCGACACGCCGCGCGACTTCAGGTTCAGCACCAGGTCGAAGAAATGCTTCTTCTCCTCGGGTGTCAGGCTGGCGGTGGGCTCGTCGAAGATGATGATGTGCGCCTTGTGCAGCACCGCGCGGGCGATCTCGACCATCTGCTTCTTCGCCGCGCCGAGTTGCGCCACCGTCAGCGTCGGGTCGACATCGAAGTTCAGCGACTGCAGGAACTGCTGCGCCGCGATGTAGATGCCGCGCAGCCGGTTGAAGAAGGCCTCCTGGCCGAGAAACAGGTTCTGCGCCACGGTCATCGTCGGCACCAGGCTGGTCTCCTGGAAGACCATGGCGATGCCCTGCTGCCGCGCCTGCAAGGGCGTGCGCAGCTGCACCTCCAGCCCGTCGACCAGCATCTGCCCGCTGCTCAAGGTGACGACGCCGGCCATGACCTTGGTCAGCGTCGACTTGCCGGCGCCGTTTTCGCCGACCAGCGCGTGGATCTCGCCGCGCTGCAGCGAAAAATCGACGCTGTCGATGGCCGGCACGCCGGCGTACTTTTTCGTCGCCTGGCGCAGTTCGAGAACGACTTCGGCCGTCATGCGCCGGCGCCCTGCACCACACGCAGCAGCCGGCCGCTGCCCTTGGACACCGCAAACAGCGCAGCGCCGTGCTCGGCGATGGCGGTGATGCCATGGTGCTTGCCGTCCACCTGCGAATGCATCGATGCGACGATGCGGCCGTCGTCGGCCACCTTCAGCACCAGGCCATAGGAGCGCGGCGGCGCCCAGGGTTTGAGCACGCCCATCTGCTTGACTCCCGCGCCCTGCAGCGGCTCCAGGAAGCTCTGGCCCGAGGCCAGCGCCGGAGCGATCCAGTGGCGTGGGTCGATCTCGGCCATCATGCGCTTGCGATAGCGGTCCTCGCGCAGCACGAACTCCACCAGCTGGGTGCGGCAGGCGAAGCAGCTGAGCCAGAAGCCGCCATCGGAGGCTGGCGCCAATCGCGACGGGTAACCCGGCAGTTCGGCCACCAGCGCGCGGGTCGTGCCGGCCGGCGCAGCAAGCATCACGCGGTGCCGCCAGCTTTCGCTGAAGAGCAGGCCGCCGGCCGTCGGCAGCACGCCGAAGGCATGCTGCAGGCCGTGTGCGATGCGTTCGACCTTGCCGCTGCCGATGTGCCAGCGCGACACGCTGCCGCTGCGGCCGTGGCTCATCAGGTCGTGGCACCACTGGGCGTTGCCATGTTCGGCCGAGCCGTCGGTGATCAGCAACTGGTCTTCGCCCTCGAAGGCCAGCGCATTGGCCGCCACCAGCGCCTGGCCAGCCGGTGATTCCAGGCGCGCCAGTTCGGCACCGTCCGGACCGTCCAGCACCAGCACGCGCTTGCCGCCCAGCGCGACGGCCAGCCGTCCCTGTGCCGACAGCGCCAGCGCGCTGATGTCGGCGTCGAAACGCTGCACTTCGGCGAGCCCGTCGCCATCGAGCCGCCACAACACCGCGCCGGCGCTGACGAGCAGCCAGCGGCCATTGCCGGCCACGTCGTCGATGCCGGGCAGCTCGGCCATCACCTCGGCTTCGTCGAGCACGCGGTTCGGCTTCAGCGTGCCGTCCATCACCGGCACGGTGATGGCGGCGCTGCCGCGGCCCAGCAGGCGGTCGCCGGCGCGGCGCAGGCCCGCCAGCATCAGCCGGCCCTCCGCCAGCGCTTGTCGTACTGCACGAAGTCAGGGTCGGCACCAGGCAGCTTGTAGCGCCCGACGCGGTTGTTCAGGATGCCGCCCAGGTAGAGGTGGCCGCGGTGCTCGCGCATCGAGGTGATCATCGGATGGTTCTTGCCGGTCGGGTCCCAGAGCGTTTCCAGCACCTCGCCGGCTTCGTTGAACTTGAGCACGCAGCCGGTGTTGATGTTCGGGAACAGCCACTCGTCGACCGGCACGCGTTTGGCCATGCGCTTGCGGAAAGCCGGCATGCGCAGCGCCAGGTCGTAGGCCGGGCAGCGCATGCCCACCAGCGCCAGCCAGTAGTTGCCGTCGGAGGCGAGATTGATGTTGTCGGGGTAGCCGGGCAGGCTGTCGAGGACCGTCTGCACCTGCCCGCGCTTCGGCCCGTCGAACCAGTAGCGCTTGATGCACGCGCCCCAGGTCTCGGCGAACAGGATCGACTGGCCGTCGCTGGCGATGCACACGCCGTTGGGAAAGCGCAGGTTGCGCAGCACGGTGCGCGTGCTGCCGTCGCGCGGGTCGTAGCAGATGATGCGGCCGTTGCCGCGCGCCTCGAGGCCGTCGACCGGCCACTCGTGCATCTCGTAGCGCGTGGTCGCCTCGCTGAAGAAGACGCGGCCGTCGTCGGCGATGTCCAGGTCGTCGGCCAGACGCAGCCGGCTGTCGTCGTTGATCGAATGCCAGCTGCGGTTGGTCTCGTCGCTGACGCGCTGCACCTCGCGCTGCGGCGTCACGCGGTACAGGCCCATGCCGCCGATGCACACCAGCAGGTTGTCGTCGCGGTCGAAGGCCAGGCCCAGCGGCTGCCCGCCGATGTGCGCGAAGACCTCCATGCGCTGGTAGTCGGGCGCGAAGAACCGCATGATGTCGCCGTGGCGCGAACCGGTGTACAGGTTGTCGTCGCGGTCGAGGATCACGTCCTCGGGCGCCTCGACGCGGCCCTCGCCGATCAGCGTGACCTCGTGCAGCTTGTTGTTCACCGCCCAGACGCTGCGGCTGCCGGGCGTACATTCGGGCGCCTTGCCCAGCACCTGGTAGGCCGGGCTGACGTAGACCTTGCTAATGATGCGCTGGCGGTTCTTCAGCCAGCGCACGTCGATCATCGCGGCAACGATGAGGATCGACGCCAGCACCATGCGGTTCAGGCCGCCTGGCGCCGACAGCGAGGTCAGCCCGTTGGTGATGAGCAGCACGATCAAGGTGCCGACCAGCGCCTTGGTCACCGAGCCGCGGCCGCCGCCCAGGCTGATGCCGCCGATGACCGCAGCGGTGAGCACCAGCACTTCCATGCCCACGCCGATGTCGGCGCCGGCGGTGGCCAGCCGCGAGGCGAAGAAGCAGCCGGCCAGTGCCGTCAGCATGCCGCAGCCGACGTAACACAGCGCGATCGTGCGGCGCACCGCGATGCCGCCGTTGTAGGCCGAACGGCGCGAGCCGCCGACGGCCAGGATGTGCCAGCCGATGCGCAGCCGCGTCAGCATCACGTGCCCGGCGATGGCCACCACGCCGATGACCCAGGCCACCGTCGGCAAGCCGAGGAAGGTGCCATTGCCGAGAAAGTCCCAGGCGACGGAATCGGGCAGGTTGCCGGCGATCTGCGTCGAATGTTCCAGGCTCAGCAGCTCGTAGATCGCGCGAAAGATGATCAGCGTGATCAGCGTCGTCAGGAAGGCGCGCAAGCGCAGGTAGCCGACCAGGACGCCGTTGACCGCGCCGAGCAGCGCGCCGCACAGCAGCGTGCAGGCAACCACCGCGGCCACCGGCCACTGCCACACGTGCATCATCATCAGCGCGCAGAAATTGGTCAGCGCGAACATCGATCCCACCGACAGGTCGATGCCGCCGACGATCATCACCAGCGCCAGCCCCAGCACCACCAGCCCGATCTCGCCGGCCTGACGCAAGGTGTCGGCCAGCGCCGCGGGCGAATAGAAATTGCCGATCAGCCGGCCCGAGATGAGCACGACGATCAGCAGCAGCAGCACCGGGATGGCGGTTTCGGTCCAGCGCTTGGCCAGGATCTCGCCCAGCCAGTGGTCGGGCCACCAGCGGTAGCGCAGCCGGGTCAGCGTCTCGGCCAGCGACACCGGCGCATCGGGCGCCGATGCGCTGGCGGACGCTGCCGGCCGCTGCGTGCCTTGCGCGATCAGCGCCATCTGCGGCCTACTTCGACGCCAGCGTCCAGCAGATGCCTTCCTTGGCGGCGTTGTCCTTGGTGATCGGGATCAGCGTGGTGTAGATGTTCTGCTTGGCCGCGCCGGGCTTGACGCCGCCCTGCACCAGCCACTTGATCATCGCCGCCATGTCGCTGGCCTGGGTGGGCACGTCGTAGCTGATGTCGTAGTCGAAGGCGCCCGACTTGACCAGGTCGCAGGCACCCTTCTGCGAACCGCCGCCCGAGGTGGCGAGGAACACCTTGCCGGTCAGGCCGGCTTCCTTGATGGCCGCGGCGGTGCCGATGTCCATGCCGTCCCAGAAGCCGACGATGCCGCACAGGTCGGGGTTCTGCTTCAGCACCGTCTGCGTCAGCGACTTGGCCTTGGCGGCGTCCCAGTCTGCCGCCTGGTTGGACACCACCTTGACCGACGGGTTCTTGGCCAGGATGTTTTCCACGCCCTTGAGCGTGTAGGCGCTGGCAGCGGCGGTGGGCGCGCCCTGCACGATGGCGATCTTGTTCGACTTGCCCTTGCAGGCGTCGACCACCGCCTGCGTGGTGCGCTCGCCGATCTCCACCCAGTCGGCGCCGACGAAGGCCGTCGAGGCCTGCGCCGAGCGCATGTTGATCTGGATGACGTAGATGCCTTCGTCCTCGGCCTTCTTGATCAGCTTGGCGTAGGTGGCCACGTCGGGGTTGTGCACCACGATCACCGCCGGCTTCTCGGCGATCAGCGTGGTGAAGGCCTGGGCACCGGCATTGGTGTTCCAGTTCGGGTCGCGCACCACCACCTTCATGCCCGAGGGCTCGAGGTACTGCTTCAGGCCGTCGTACCAGCCCTGCGTCAGGTCGAAGCCCATGGCCACCGGGATGTAGCCCACGGTCTTGCCGCTGAGCGCCTTGGCATAGGCGGCACGGAAGGGTTCGTCCAGCCCCTTGCCCTGGGCGAAACTGGCGCCGCTGGCGGCCAGCCCCAGCGCCAGAGCCAGCGCCGCGGCGATCTTGTGGTTTCGGTTCATGGCAGGTCTCCTGTGGTGTGATTGGCGCCCAAGATGTGGCCGGGCGTCGAGCCTAGATGTCGCCCTGCTGGGCGGTTTCCTCGTTGCGCGGGTTGATCAGCGAATCGACCAGGATCGCGACCAGCAGCACCACGCCCTTGATGATGTTCTGCACCGAGTACGAGATGTCCATGATGGTCATGCCGTTGAGCAGGGTGCCGATCAGCAAGGTGCCGATGACGACGTTGCGCACGCCGCCGCGCCCGCCCGACAGCCCGATGCCGCCCAGCACCACCACCAGCACCACGTCGTAGATCATGGTGGAGTTGTAGATGCGCGTGGGCATGCTGTTGACCGAGGCCGCCATGACCATGCCGGCGAACACGCCGATCAGCGCCGCCAGCACGTACTGCAGTACCACGATCGGCCGTGTCGGCAAGCCGGTGGCGCGTGCACCGAAGGGGTTGTCGCCGATGGCGTAGATGAAGGCGCCGGCGCGCGTGCGGCGCAGGAACAGCGTCATCACCGCCGCGGCCAGGCCGAACATCACCACCGGCATCGGCACCCCGGCGAGCGTGCCGCGGCCCAGCCACGCCATGCCGTCCAGTGCCGGCGGCCACTGCACCACTTCCAGCTGGAACAGATAGGCCTGTCCCAGCCCGGCCAGGAACAGCCCGGTGGCCAAGGTGGTGAACAGCGAGGGCACTTCGGCATAGGCGATGAGCCAGCCGTTGATCAGGCCGAAAGCCAACGCCAGACCGAAGGAGACGGCGAAGGCATTGCCCACGCCCATGCCGTTTTCCACCAACTGCAGCAGCAGCCCCGCAGGCACGGCCAGCGTGGCGATCATCGAGATGTCGATGCCACGGCCGATCACCACCACCGCCATACCCAGGCCCAGGATGCCGAGGATGGCCACGTTCTGCAGCAGCGTCAGCAGGTTGTCGATGCGCGCAAAGCCCGGCAGCAAGAGGGCGAAGCCGGCGAACATCAGCACGAACACCGCGAGCACGATGGTCTGTTGCGAGATGCGCAATCGCTTCATGCTTGCCTTGCCCAGCATGGCTGCAGCAGCACGGTCTTGCCATCCACGCGCATCGAGCTCCCCAGGTGGGCGGCAGCGGGCACCATCGGAACCCCACGCCATTCGGACCCGCAGTCTGGTGCCGCCCCGCGGCATTGGGTATCCGCGCTATCCCTGAAGCAAAGTGCGCACGCCTGTCGCGCGTGCGACAGCTGCCGCCGATTGCGTCAGGCAGCACACCGGTGCGACCTCACTGCCGCGCCATCTCGGCCTGGGCGACGCCATCGCCATCCAGCCCCTGTGGTGCATCCAGCGTCACCGTCACGCGCTTGAGCTTGGCGTTGAATTCGAAGGGTGCCTGGTACAGCGCCGACACCGCGCTGGCACGGTCGCGGCCGATGTCCAGCCCGCTCCACGAGACGAAGTTGTTGAAACCCGCCTGCGACTCGATCGAGCCCGCAGGCTGGCCGTCGATGAGCAGCGTGCCCCGGCGCCAGGCCGGCACCATCGCATGCATCGGCGCGGGCGGCGGCGGCACCGGCACCAGCGGCCCGACCTGCAGCTCGAAAGCCAAGCTGCAATGGCCTCGCGGCAGCGGGCGATCGGACTCGACCACATGGTGCTGGCCGCCGATGTTCATGTCGTGCACCAGCCGGCCGTTGCGGATGAACAGGCTGTAGCCGCTGGTGGCATCGCCATGCGCGACGAGCACGCCCTGCGCGTCGGCGCTGTCGATGAAGACCTCGGCCTCGATGCGGTAGCCGCGGCCGCGCACGTCGGGCGCCACGTCGCTGGGAATGTGGCCGACGCCGGCATGGAAGACGAAGCGGCGGCGCGGCCCGTGGTAGCGACGCGCACTCTCGACGAAGCGCGGGCCGAAACGATCGTCCAGCGGCAGCACCTGGTGCGCCTCGGCCGCGTGCCACCATTGATCGATCAGTTGCTGCAGGCGCTCGGGATGGCACGCCGCCAGATCCTCGGTCTCGGAGAAATCGCGCTCCAGATGGAACAGCTCCCAGCGGTCGGCCTCGAAGGCGCTGCCGGGGGGATGGAAAGCCACCGCCTTCCAGCCGTCGTGCCACAGCCCGCGGTGACCGAACATCTCGAAGTACTGCGGCTTGCGCCGCGGCGGCGCCTTGGCATCGTGCAGGCTGGCGGCGAAGCTCTCGCCTTCGAGGGGCATCTGCACCACACCCTGGATCGACGTCGGTGGCTCCACCTGCAGCATCTGCAGCAGCGTGGGCACCAGGTCCACCGCATGACAGAACTGCGGGCGCACTTCGCCGCGCGCGGCAACACCCTGCGGCCAGCTGATGATCAACGGGTCGCGGATGCCGCCGCCATGCGTGTTCTGCTTGTAGCGGCGCAGCGGCGTGTTCGAGGCCATCGCCCAGCCCAGCGGGAAGTTCGAGTGCGTGTCCGGGCCGCCGATGTCGTCGATGCGCTTGAGCTTCTCGGTCATCGGCTCGGGCTTGAAGTTGTAGGGCCCCATCGCGTTGACCATGCCCAGCGGCCCGCCTTCCTGGCTGGCACCGTTGTCCGACAGCACCAGCACCAGCGTGTTGTCGAGCTGGCCCGCATCTTCCAGCCGGCCGATGAGCCGGCCGATGTGCTGGTCGGCATGGTCGAGCATCGCCGCATAGGCCGCCTGCAGCCGCGTGAAGACGCGCCTGTCGTCGGCACCCAGGCTGTCCCAGGCGGCGACGCCGTCGTTGCGCGGCGGCAGTCGCGTGTCCGCCGGCACCAGGCCCAGCACCTTGTGCCGGGCCAGGCGCCGTTCGCGCTCGACGTCCCAACCGTGCGCGAAGGCCGCGTCGTAGTCCAGGATCAGCTCGGCCGGCGCCTGGTGCGGCGCATGGCAGGCGCCCAGCGCAAGCCAGCTCAGCCACGGCGTGCTCGCCGCATCGGCCATGTGGTCGGCGATCATGCGGATCGCCTCGTCCACCAGGTCGGCCGTCAGGTGGTAGCCGCTGGCGAAAGTGCCGGGCGCATCGACGTGGGTGTTGTCGCGCACCAGCTCGGGCGCGTACTGGTCGGTCTCGGCGTCCATGAAGCCGTAGAAGCGGTCGAAGCCGCGCCCAAGCGGCCAGCCATCGAAAGGGCCGGTGGGGCCGCTTTGCGTCAGCGGCGTGACGTACCACTTGCCGAGCATGTAGTTGCGAAAGCCCACCGGGCGCAGCATCTCGGCCAAGGTGCCGGCCTCGCGCGCGATCTTGCCGCGGTAGCCGGGATAGCCGCTGTCGAAGTTGGCCAGGCAGCCCATGCCCACCGAATGGTGGTTGCGCCCGGTCAGCAGTGCGGCGCGCGTGGTGCTGCACATCGCCGTGGTGTGGAAGCCGCTGTAGCGCAGGCCACGATCGGCCAATGCGTCGACGTGGGGCGTGCGGATGGTCGAGCCGTAGCAGCCGAAGTCGGAAAAACCGACATCGTCGAACAGGATCACCAGCACATTGGGCGTGCCCGGTGCGGGACGCGGCGGCTCGGGCCAGTGGGGCGCGGCCATCATGTTGATTGGGATGCTCCGGTCGTCGCGGCTGCGGATGATTGTAGGCAGCCGCTATTCTCGGGGCTGCGCCACTTGCAGCCCAGCATGCAACCCATCCGCCCCACGCCCGCTTTGCGCTGCGACGTGCAAGCGCCGTCCCGATGTTCAACGTGAGCCTGGTCTGGTCCGACGTGGTGCAGCTGCTGCACGCGGTGCTGCTGATCGTCGGCGCGCTGCTGCCGGTGGTCAACCCGCCGGGCAACGTGCCGATCTTCCTGAACCTGACGCACGGCTGCGACGAAGCCACGCGCCGCGACCTGGCGCGGCACATCGCCATCTACTCCTTTGCGCTGCTGCTCGGCTCGATGCTGTTGGGCAGCCTGGTGCTGCGCCTGTTCGACCTGTCGGTGGGCGCGCTGCAGGTGGCCGGCGGTGCGGTGGTGTGCGCGCTGGGCTGGAACCTGCTGCACTACGAACCGGCGGCCGCCGAGGCCCTGCCCGACCCCGAACAAGCGCGGCAGGTGGCGCTGGGCCGCGCCTTCTACCCGCTGACACTGCCGGTGTCCATCGATGCCGGCGTCATCGCCGTGGCCATCACCCTGGGCGCACACCACGGGCAGACCCTGGCCGGCGAGGCGGTGCAGATCCTGGCCGCGCTGCTGGGCTCGGCTGCCGTCGCCGCGGCGCTGCTGCTGGTCTACCGCTATGCCAGCCGCGTCAGCCGCTGGATCGGCAGCAAGGGCATGGAAATCATGCTGCGGCTGTCGGCGCTGCTGGTGCTGAGCATCGGCGTGCAGATCGTCTGGAACGGCGTGAAGACGCTGCTGGCCGACATCCACGTCACGTGACACAACCCACAGGAGCAGAACCATGACAATCAAGGACAAGGTGGCCTGGGTCACCGGCGGCGGCAGCGGCATCGGCTTGGCCGGCGCCATCGATCTGGCCAAAGGAGGCTGCCGCGTGATCATCTCCGGCCGCGACGCCACCAAGCTCGACGCCGCGCTGCGGCAAGCCGAAAGCCAAGGCGCGCCCGCCGGCGCGGTGAGCGCGGCCCCGCTGGACGTGGCCGACGGCGCCGCGGTCACGCGCGTCGCGCAGGACATCCAGAGGCGGTTCGGCCGCGTCGACATCCTGGTCAACAGCGCCGGCATCAACTTTCCCAAGCGCTACTGGAACCAGACCGACAGCGCCACCTTCAACGAGGTGGTCGCGATCAACCTGAATGGCGCGATGGCCTGCACGCTGGCTGTCCTACCCGGCATGCGCGCTCGGCACGAGGGCACGGTGATCAACGTCGCCAGCTTTGCCGGCTGGCACTACGGCCACCTCACCGGCCCGGCCTACACCGCCAGCAAGGCGGCGCTGATGGCGCTGACGCATGCCTTCAACATCGAGGAATGCGTCAACGGCCTGCGCGCCACCTCGCTGTGCCCGGGCGAGGTGGCCACGCCCATCCTGCAGAAGCGGCCGGTCGTGCCCAGCGCCGAGGAGATGGCGCGCATGCTGCAGGAAGAAGACATGGGCCGCACCATCCGCTTCATCGCCGAAATGCCGGCGCACGTGTGCATCAACGAACTGGTGATCTCGCCGGTGTGGAACCGCATCTACCTCGGCGGCGAGGACCTGAAACGCAAGAACTGAAACGGAGATCAGCATGGGCTATGAACTGAGCGGCTTCGACGGCAAGGTGGCGGTGGTCACTGGCGCCGGACGGATGCGCAGCATCGGCCGACCCATCGCGCTGGCGCTGGCGCACGCCGGCTGCGACGTGGTGCTCACCGGATCGGGCAAGCCGGCCAGCGCCTACCCCGAGGACGAGCAGCGCGCCGGCTGGCGCGACATCGAATCGGTGGCCGACGAGGTGCGCGCTCTGGGGCGGCGCGCGCTGCCGCTGGTGTCCGACGTGCGCGATGCGCAGGCGGTGGAAGCGCTGGGCGCGCGCGTGCTGGCCGAGTACGGCCGCGTCGACTTCGTCGTCAACAACGCCGGCTCTACGCGCGGCAGCGACCGCGTGCCGGCCACCGAGCTGCCGCTGAGCGAATGGCAGCGCGTGCTCGGCACCAACCTGGACGGCAGCTTCTACATGTCTCGCTGCTTCGCGCAGCACATGGTGGCACAGGGCCAGGGCGGCGTGATCCTGAACATCAGCTCGATCGCCGGGCGCAACCGCATGCCCAACACTGCCGCCTATGCGACGTCGAAGGCGGCGATCGACACGCTGAGTACGGTGCTGGCCGGAGAGCTGGGGCCGAAGGGCATCCGCGTCAACGCGGTGGCGCCGGGCATGATCGACACCAGCCGCATGGACGACGTGCCGCGCGGCGAGGTGTGGGACCGCGTCGTGAAGTCGCAGATCCCGCTGGGCCGTGCCGGCAGCGGCGAGGACATCGCGCACATGGTGGTGTTCCTGTGCAGCGAGCAGGCGGCGTGGATCACCGGCCAGACCTTCTATGTCGATGGCGGACATGGGCATGCGCCGCGAGCTTGAAGCCGCGGGCGATGGGATGCTTTTCAGCCGCGCCCGACCCGACGATGTCTGCGAGTGCGTGCGCCTGCGGGGCATGACGCGCGAGAACGCCGTCCCGGAAGAACGGCTGCGCGAGTACGGCGTCACCGCACAGTCCTGGGCAGCGGACATCGAATCGGGTGCACTGCCGGGCTGGGTGGCCCGATCGTCGGGCCAGATCGTCGGCTACTGCTTCGGTGCATCGAAGACCGGCGAAGTCGTCGTGCTTGCGCTTCATCCGCAGCATGAAGGCCAAGGCCTTGGCGAGCACCTGCTGCGCCTGGTCGTAGATGAGTTGCGGAGCCACGGACACGCGCGCCTGTTCCTGGGCTGCTCCCCGGACCCACAAGTCAGGTCCTACGGCTTCTATCGCCACCTGGGCTGGAAGAGCACTGGAGCGTTCGACGCGCATGGCGACGAGTTGCTTGAGTTCACGGACGCATGATCTTTGGGCGTCGCAAATGCCGTCTCCTCGCAGTCGTCGTAGACAAGAGTTTCCTGCAGGGGGAGAGCGTGGCACGAATGCATCGGTTTGCGACTACGAACCGAATCTTGATGACCGAGGCGCTGCTATTCAGCTCAGCAGCAGGTCACAGATCACTGGCTACCACACAACCGGTTCTGCCACCGCGTACGGTACTGGCAACACGGCAAGCGCATATGGCTCGTCCACATCCGTTCCGTTGCGCCAGAACACCGCCAAGTTCGCGGTCATCAAGTACGTCGACTAGACGCCCAACAGGTCATTGCAGCGGACATCCAAACGGCTGGCGGG